>JAGREI010000101.1 GCA_020446625.1 Erythrobacter sp. | reverse complement strand
GGCAGGCGACCTGCTGCTGGCCCGCTCCGAGGAAATCGGCACGCTGCTCTCGCGCGAGGAAGGCAAGACCCGGCCCGAAGGCGTGGGTGAAACGGTGCGCGCGGCGCAATGTTTCCACTTCTACGCCAGCGAAGTGGTGCGGGCGAAGGGCGAATGGTTCGATTCCATGCGCGATGGCCACAACGTGCTGGTGACGCGCGAGCCGGTGGGCGTGGTCGCCGCGATCACGCCGTGGAACTTTCCCATCGCCCTGCCCGCATGGAAGGTCGCCGCCGCGCTGGCCTATGGCAATACCGTGGTGCTCAAGCCCGCCAGCAACGTGCCGGGCTGCGCCATCATGCTGGCGCGCGTGCTGGAAGAGGCTGGCCTGCCCAGGGGCGTGTTCAACCTGGTGCTGGGCGATGGCTCGACCGCGGGCAACGTGATGATCGACGCTGCCGACGCGCTCAGCTTCACCGGCGGCACCGACACCGGCCGCCGCGTGCTGCAACGCGCCGCGCTGACCATGACCAAGTGCCAGCTGGAACTGGGCGGCAAGAACCCGCTGGTGGTGCTCGACGATGCCGACCTCGACCTGGCCGTGGCCATCGCCGCCAACGGCGCCTGGATCCAGACCGGCCAGCGTTGCACCGGCACCGAACGCTTCATCGTGCAGGCGGGCGTGCATGACGAATTCGTCGAACGCGTGGCCAGGGAAGCGCGCGGCTATCGCGTGGGCCATGCACTCGACGCCGATACGCAGATCGGCCCGGTCGCCAATGGCCAGCAATTTGCCGAGAACCTGCAATTCGTGAAGGACGCACAGGCCGAAGGTGCCGAGCTGGTGGCAGGCGGCGGCGAAGTGGAATGCCGCACGCGCGGCTATTTCATGGCCCCCGCCCTGCTGGCGGGAACCAGCAACGCCATGGCCTGCAACCGCCACGAAAGCTTCGGCCCCATCGCCTCGGTCATCAAGGTGGCCGATCTGGACGAGGCGATCGCGGTCGCCAACGATTGCGAATTCGCGCTGTCGGCGGGCATTGCCACCACCAGCCTGCGCCACGCGGAACAGTTCCGCCGTGCCTCGAAGGCGGGGATGACCATGACCAACGCGCCGACGGCGGGCCTCGAATATCACGTGCCGCTGGGCGGCCGCTCGCCCTCGGGCTACGGTCCGCGGGAGACGGGCAGCGCCAGCGCCGAATTCTTCACCGAAACCAAGACGTCCTACATCAATCACGGCGTCATCTGAACGCCAGCGGGAGACAGGAAATGAACATGAAAGTCGGCTTCATCGGGCTGGGCGCGATGGGCCTGCCGCTGGCCAAGAACCTTCAGCGCAAGGGCTTTGACGTCAACGGCTATGACGTGGATCCCACGCGCGCCGATGCGCTGGTCGAACTGGGCGGGCGCAAGGCTGCCAGCATTGCCGAAGCATCGCGCGGGGCCGAGATCGTCGTCACCTGCCTGCCCGCCACGCCGCATGTCGAAGCCGTGGTGCTGGGTGCCGACGGCGTGCTGGCCAATATCGACAAGGGCGCGCTGCTGCTGGAAACCTCGACCATCGACGCCAACGGCACCGACCGCGTGATCGCCGCCTGCGAGAAGCAGGGGACGCCCTTCGTCGACTGCCCGATCGGGCGGCTGGTGCTGCACGCCGAACAGGGCAAGTCGCTGTTCATGGTGGGCGCGAACGACGAGGACTTCGCGCGGGTCGAGCCGCTGCTGGATGCCATGGGCGAAGTCACCTATCGCTGCGGCGGACGCGGCATGGGCAGCCGGATGAAGCTGGTGAACAACTTCCTGCTGCTGACCGTGGCCGAAGTGAGCGCCGAAGCGGTGGCGCTGGGCACCAAGCTGGGCCTCGACATCGACACGATCCTGGCGGTTACCGGCGGCACCACCGCGCAGAACGGCCAGCTGCACACGCTGATGGTCAACAAGGTGCTGAAGGGCGACGTGGTCCCCGGCTTCACCATCGACCTGGCGCACAAGGACATGACCCTGGCGATGACCGCCGCCAACGAGAACCGCATGGGCCTGCCGGTGGGCAGCGCCGCGCACGCGGTCTACAGCGGTGCGCGCGCGACCGACTATGCCAGCAAGGACTATTCCGCGCTGCTCGACTATGCCTGCGAGCGCGCCGGGGTGGAGCCGCCGCGCACCTGATCCGGCGTCACCGGTTGTGCTGCACCCCGTGCAGCGCAATCCCGCGCGTCTCGCGCGCCGCCAGCACGGCCAGCGCGGTCAGCACCAGCCCGGCGATCACATAGGCGACGATCGGCCAGGTGGCGGTGTATGCCTGGTACAGGCCCAGCGCGATCAGCGGGGCGAGCGATCCGGCCAGGATCGAGGTCGCCTGGTAGGCAATCGAGGCCCCCGAATAACGCAGGCGAGTGGGGAACAGCTCGGCAATGAAGGCCCCCTGCGGCGCATACATGGCCCCGTGCGCCACCATGGCGCTGCTCACCGCCAGAGTCAGTGCCCAGGGCGTACCCTGTTCCAGCAGGCCGAAGAAGAACACGAAGCTCAGCACCACGCCCGCCACGCCCAGCAGGTAGACCGGGCGCCGCCCCACCTTGTCGGACAGCGCGGCGAACAGCGGCATGGTGAGGCATTCCAGTGCCGATCCGATCAGCACGGCGTTGAGGATCAGCGCGCGATCCCCGCCCAGGATCTCGGTGAAATAGGTGATCGAGAAGGTCGCCGCGACATAGTAGGAAAGGTTCTCGCCAAAGCGCAGGCCCGCCCCTTCCAGCAGCGCGCGCGGGCTGCGCCGCAGCACTTCCATCGCCGGGAAGCGTTCGACCCCGGCGACCTCGCTTTCGGCTTCGAACACGTGGCTTTCGCGCACCGCGCGGCGCAGCCAGTAGCCGATGCCCACCAGCACGATCGAGAACAGGAACGGCACGCGCCAGCCCCATTCGAGGAACTGGTCATCAGGCACCAGCATGGTCGCCAGCGCGAACACGCCCGCGGCCAGCAGGTTGCCCGCCGGAGCGCCCACCTGCGGCCAGCAGGTCCAGAATCCGCGGCTCTTCGCCGGGGCTGTTTCGGCCACCATCAGCACCGCACCGCCCCATTCGCCGCCCACGGCAAAGCCTTGCAGCAGCCGCAGACCGATCAGCAAGGCAGGGGCGAGCACGCCGATCTGGTCATAGGTGGGCAGCAGCCCGATGGCCGTGGTGGACAGGCCCATCACCACCAGGCTCAGCATCAGCAGCTGCTTGCGCCCGATCCGGTCTCCGAAGTGGCCGAAGATCACCCCGCCCAGCGGCCGCGCGACGAAGCCCAGCGCATAGGTGCTGAAGGCCAGCATGGTCCCCACCAGCGGATCGGACACCGGGAAGAACAGCCGGTTGAACACCAGCGCGGCGGCGACGCCGAAGATGAAGAAATCGAACCATTCGATCATGGTGCCGATCATGCTGGCACCCACCACCTTGCCCAGCTGGTTGCTGCCGCCTTGCGCCGTTGCCGTCATGCCTGCCTGTTCCTCCCGCTCGTGTTATTCGGGCAGCGACAGGGTGACGCTTTCCACGCTGCCGCCACGCAGGGGATAGCCCATGCCGCCCGCCGCCGGATAGTCCGCCACCGGCGAGCCGCGGTCGAGCCCCAGGTCAAAGGTTTCGTCGATGGTGAACATGCGCGTGGTGGTGGCACTGAGGCGGCCCTGCGCCACCTCCGCGCCATCGACGCGGAGTGTAATCGCCCCGCCACGCGCGAACCCGCCACCGTCATAGGCGAAGTCGACCGCGACTTCGTGCGGCCCGGAGCCAAGCGCCTGCTCGCTGCGGACCGAAACCACCGGCATGTCGAACAGGCGATAGGTGTAGACCGGGTGGCCCTGCGGATCGATCCACAGCGACCAGCCTGCCGAATGCCCGCCGACCGCGCCGATCACGCCCTGCATCGCGCCGCCCGAAGCAAGCCGTGCGGTGATGGTCCACGAACGGTTGGCCATGGCGGGCAAGCCGTTCTCGGGAACGCCGCGCGTACCGGGGTAGAAGGTGATCGAGTGGCGACCGTTGGCAAGCGTCGGCAGGCCCGTGGCACCCACCACCTGCCCACGCAGCGGCAACAGGTCGTTGGCTGCGGCCTGTTCGAGGAACAGCGCCTGCATCGCGGCCAGCCGCTGCGGTTCGGCCTGCGCCAGGTCGTGCGCCTGCGCCGGATCGTCGGCCAGGTTGTACAGCCGCCAGACGTCGTCCTCCACCGGCTGGGCGAAGATGCTCGGCATGGCCCAGGGGCGGCGGCCATGGTCTGCAGCTGCAAACCAGCCGTGATCGTAGAGCGAGCGGCTGCCGAACACCTCGAAATACTGGGTGGTGTGCCGCTCGGGCGCGGCGGCATCGGCAAAGCTGTAGGTCAGGCTGGTGCCGTCGAACGGTTGCTGGTCCACGCCGTTGACCTGCGCGGGCAAGTCCAGCCCCAGCACGTCCATGATGGTGGGCGCGATATCGTTGACGTGGCCGAACTGCGTGCGGCGCGTGCCGTCTTGCGCCGCCGGGATGCCCGCAGGCCAGCTCACCACCAGCGGATTGCGGATCGCGCCCAGCCAGGCGGGCATGGTCTTGCCCCACTGGTAAGGCGCATTGCTGGCCCAGGCCCAGCCCACGTTGACGTGGCTGTAGGCGTTCGGGCCGCCGAAATCGTCGATCCGGGAGTAGTGACCGGCATCGTCCTCGGGCAGGCCGATCAGGTTCGCCATGTAGTTGAGACTGCCCTCCAGCCCGCCTTCGAGGCTGGCGCCGTTGTCGCCCACGACAAAGAAGATCAGCGTGTTGTCGAACTGGCCGCTGGCACGCAGCTCATCGAGCAGGCGCCCGATCTCGGCATCGGTATGGGCGAGGAACCCGGCATAGCCCTCCATCGCGCGTGCGGCGAAGGCCCGGTCTTCGGGCGACTGCGAATCCCAGGCGGGGATTTCCTCGGGGCGCGGTGGCAGCTGGGTATCGGCGGGGATCAGGCCCAGCGCCTGCTGGCGGGCAAAGGTCTGCTGGCGCAGCGCGTCCCACCCCTGGTCGAACCGGCCATGGAAGCGCGCGATCCATTCGTGCGGCACCTGGATCGGCGCGTGGATCGCGCCGGTGGCATAGTAGAGCAGGAACGGCTGGTCCGGGCGCAGCGACTGGTGCTGGCGCAGCCAGCCGATGCTGCGATCGGTCATGTCCTCGGTGAAGTGGTATTCCTCGCCCGCGGGGCGTTGCACCGGCTGCGTGCCTTCGCACAGCGTCGGCTCGAACTGGTCGGTCTCGCCGCCCTGGAAGCCGTAGAAGTAATCGAAGCCCTCGCCCGTCGGCCAGCGGTCGAACGGGCCGGCCTGCGACAGCTCCCAGTCGGGCGTCTGGTGCCACTTGCCGATGGCGGCGGTGGCATAGCCATTGGCGCGCAGCAGGGTGGCGATCGTGGCGGTGTCGGGGCGGTGGACGCCGGAATAACCGCGCCGCGAATCCGCCGAATTGAGCACTGCGCCGATCCCCGCCCGGTGCGGATTGCGCCCGGTCAGCAGCGATGCGCGGGTGGGTGAGCAAATCCCCGTGGTGTGGAACCGCGTATAGCTGAGCCCGCCCCGCGCGAGGGCATCGAGGTTGGGCGTTTCCACCGGCCCGCCGAAGGTGGAGGTCGCGCCGAAGCCCACGTCGTCGAGCAGGATGATGAGCACGTTGGGGGCATGGCCGGCGGCAGGCTGCTCCTGCCCTTCCTGTGCCGCGGCGGGCTGGGCGGTGAGCGCCACGCCCACCAGCGCAAGTACCAGGATCTGGCGGAAGCGGCGCAAATATCCCATCGGTTCTGCCTTCGTCCTGGACCTGAAAATGCAAGGGCCGCCGACACGCTGTGTGTCGGCGGCCCCCGTTATCTTGCGGAGAGCCGCAAGGCTTAGAAGCGGTAAGCCGCAGTCACGCCGAATTCGCGCGGGTTCATCACGTTGGCGGTGCGGTAGCCCGAATTGTAGACCCCGCCGCCAACGCCGGCCAGCAGCGTCGAATACTGCGTGGTGCCCAGCGAGATGTTGGTAATCCGGTGCTGGTTGAACACGTTGCGGACGAAACCGCTGATTTCCCAGCTGTCATCCTCGCCGCGCAGGCCGAGGAACAGGTTCACCAGTTCGCGGTCCTGATAGTCGAAGTTGACGCGTTCCGACATGAAGCCGGGACGGTAGGACACCAGCGCACCGATGTAGGGAACCACGTTGCCCATGGGGAAGCGGACTTCGGTGTTCATCGTCATGCTGAAATCCGGAACTTCCGACAGGCGGCCGTTCGAGAGGCAATAGCTGACGTTGGGCGAATTGGTGGTGGAATCGTAGCCCTGCACCACCGGGATCCCGTTCTGGTTGGGGACACCCGACCCGTCGAAGTCGTTGCACGGCAGCGAGGCGTTCGAATAGCGGCCACGCACGTAGGACGCCGACAGGTTGATGTCCCAGTTCTCCACCGGGCTGCCGTACAGCTGAGCTTCGACACCGGTGATCTTGGCGTCACCGTTGTAGTTGAACGAGAAGAAGCCCTGGCCAGCCGAGTCCGCGCTGGAACGCCAGTAGATCCCGTCAAACCGCGACAGGTAGCCGTCGAAGATCTGGTGGAAGGCAGCCAGCGAGTAATTGATCGTGCCGCCGGCCACGTTGCCCTTCAGGCCCGCTTCGAACGAATTGGTCCGCTCGGTAGTGGTCCGGATCAGGTCGGCGGTGATGCCCACCGGGGTGGAAACGCCGGTGGTCGGCACGCGGAACGAGTTGCCGTAGGACAGGTAGGCCGTCATGTCCGGATTGATGTCGTAGGACAGGCTGGCCCCGCCGCTGAACAGGTTCAGGTTGGTGTTTTGCAGGTTTGCCGGGATCACCTCACGGGCCGGCACCACACCGGTCAGCAGGCCGTTGAGCGCAACCTGCGTCAGCTGCACCTTGTCGATCATCGAATAGCGGAGACCGCCTTCGAAGTGCAGCGGGCCGGAATTGTAGCGCACATTGCCAGCGAACGAGAGCGTCTCGATGCTGATCGGCACGGTCACGTCGACAGCCAGCGGCAAGCGGTTCGGCAGGGTGATGAACGAACCACCCGCACCGAACGGCGCCAGCACATAACCGGCCGGATCGGTGTTGTAGACGAACAGGTCGCTGTCGATGTTGTTGAGCGCGCGGCCACCCTGGTCCGCGTAGAACACGCCCACGCCCCAGCCGAAGCCTTCGTCTTCGTTGGTGCTGAAACGCAGTTCGGCGGTATCGACCGGATAGGTCACGTCGACGAAGCTGTTGTCGACGATGCCGACCAGGGCATTGCCCAGGTCTTCGTCACGATGGGTGATGATGCGCGAACGCTGGTGAGCGCCCACGAACGACAACGTACCGTAGTCGAGATCCCAGTCGAAGGCGAGGTTCCACAGGTTGGTGGTGTTGTTGACCTGGTAGCCGCCATCGCTGACCGAGGCATAGTCGCTGGCGGTCAGCGCCGGGCCGGAGCGCACGCCGGTATTGGTGGTGAAGGGGATCGGCCCGCCGAAGGCAGCCGGGATGAAGATGTTCGGCAGCACCAGCGTACCGGCGGGCTGCATGATGAAGGCCGAGAAGTCGGTCTGTGCGTAGTTGGTCTGCGGGGTGTTGCCCGTACCCACCACCTGTGTGAACTGGTTGTTGCGCGCATTGGTGTGCTGGTAGGTGAGGTAAGCCTCGAAGTTGGAGCTGGGCTGGAAGCCCAGGGTCACGCGCCCGCTTTCGGTGCGGCCGTGCGAATATTCACCCTGGGTGATGTTGTAGACCTGGTTGATGCGGTTGCCGTCGGCAAGGCCGGAGAAACGCACCGCGAAGATGTCACCCAGCGGGAAGGTCACGCCGCCTTGCAGGTTGTAACCCTGGCGGGTGGTGAAGCTGGTCTGCACATAGCCGTCGATCTGGCCGAATTCGGGACGACGGGTGGCGATCAGGATGGCGCCTGCCGGGGCCGTCTGGCCGCGCAGCTGGCCCTGCGGGCCGCGCAGCACTTCGATCTGCGAGATGTCGTAGATCGCCGTGTAGACGGTCTGCGCATCGGCGGGGATTTCGTTGTAGTAGACCTGCACGGCGGGAGCGGTGCCCTGGTCAGGGTCGAACGACTGGCCACGCAGCGTGGTGGTGTTGTTGCGGCCGCCGTTGTTGGTCAGTTCAAGGCCCGGCGCGAGCTGCGAGATGTCCTTCACATCGAAGATGCGCAGGCGCTCGAGATCTTCGCCCGAAGCGACGTCGACCGACATCGGCACGTCTTGCAGGTCACGCGCGTCGCGCGTGGCGATAACGGTAATGGTATTGGCACCGCGAGCAGCAGCCTCATCGCCATCGGCATCCTGAGCCATGGCAAACTGCGGCGCGACCAGTGCGGAAACACCACAACACAGGATCGCGGTCCGCGAAAGAACGGTCTTGCGCATTATTGTACCCTCCCTCGAAAAATAGATATCTTGTTGGATTACTGGATGATTTGGTTTCAGGCGGCCGCTGCGTAGAGCGGCGTCGGCAAGGCCCCTTCGGGATAGAAACGGGGCGTGCCGAAATCGTATGCCGCGATCAGCGTGCGGATGAAGGCAGGATCGCGAAGCGGATCGCTGGGCGCTTCAAAGGCAATGCCGCGAGCGCGCATGTCCTTCATCAGGGTCTCGAAAACCTGATCGTAGGTCAGGTCGTCGGTCCCATCCATGTTCTTCTTCAGCTCGGCAAAGTCCTCGAACACTTCGCCCGACCAGTGGACCAGGAAGCGCAGTTCGTCGGTGCGATGCTGGGCGATAACCTGGTCGCCGTTCATCAGCTGCCAGTTGTCCCTGTCGGCCGGGTCGCCGGTGAAGATCGTGTCGAAGGCCAGGCCGGCCGGACGCTGCTGATCGAGCGGTCCGTTCGCCTCGCCGCGATGCATCATCATCTCGTTCTGCACCACCACGCCGCGGTTGTAGATCGGCGGCACCAGCCGCTGCGGCGGCTTGGCCGGACCATCGGCCCAGTAGGTGAAGCCGCTGTCGGGATCGTGGCTGAACCAGGTGATCACCTGCGCCATCTTGATCAGGTAATCCCTGAACAGGCCGGACTTGCCCATCACCGAGCACAGCCAGGTGGGCGAATCCTCGAACCGCACGCCGCGGAAGCTGGGTGAATCGAGGTGGCCGGGATCGGTATTGCCGCAGGGGCCGTTGACGTTGAACAGCATCATCTGCGGCTTGGCGTACTGCGCACCCCAGTAGGACTTGGCGTGTTCGATGAATGCCTGATTGTAGAAGCAATCGTGGATTTCGGGGAACAGCGCGGTCGAATAGTTCGCGTAGAACCCGCGGAACGTCGGGGTCAGGAACATGTCGAGCGTGGGGGTGAAGCCATCGGGGAAACTGCCGGACATGGTCGCGATCAGTTCCTCGGCATTGGCGAAGTGCTGCGCGATGATCAGCTTCCAGCTACCCTGCGAGTGCACCACGTCGAGCAGGCGCCGAAGCTGGTCATCGGTATAGACGTTTTCAACCACCCGCGGCGGAGCGGCGGGACGCAGGATATCCGACAGGCTGGCCCTGTCATGCTCGGAATTCATCACCTTCTCCCAAAAGTCGATTCGGCGCTTACCGGCCGATCTTCCCGCCTTTGTCAGTTTGCACTTACCATCAGGAATCAGATGGCGTCAATCATTCAGTAGATATCTGCCACGATGAATACGCAATTCGCGGTTCATGTTGCGTCAAAACATCACAATCCGGAACGCAAGGCCCGTCACAATCCGAAAATGCCAAACAAGATTGCGCCTACCCGGCGATCTATGTAAGCAAGCACTTACTGTCTTGCGGAGAGGCGTAAATGAACGAGATGACCACGATCGAGCAGCGCAAGCATGTCGGCTTGCCGCTGGATGACAATGCCCAACTGGCACAAGCGCTTGCCGAAGCGAACCTGCACACGCTGCTGGCTTCCTATGTGTACCTTTCGCACGAACAGGAACTGCTCGAACGATTCGCGCCGTTTATCCGGCCTGCCTTCTCGCTCGAGCGCGTCGAGATTCCGGCCGAACTGGCGGACGAGCTGCGGGCAAAGCTGCACCACCTGCTGACCACCGGCGAAGGCGTGCGCAGCGAAGCACCATCGGACGACCTGGTCCGGCGCATCATGACCGTGACCGCGGGCGAGGAAGTGGCGCCCGAGTTTCTCGAGCTGGTCTATGACCAGTGCGGCTTCACCCCCTGGATCGACCGTTCGGCCGTGCCGGGCCGCAAGGCGCCGCCCGCCGGGTTCAAGGTGCTGGTGATCGGGGCCGGGATGACCGGCATGGCCGCCGCGACCAAGCTGCGCGAAGCAGGTTATGACTTCGTCGTCATCGAGAAGAACGCCGAAGTGGGCGGCACCTGGTACGAGAACCGCTATCCCGGCGTGGGCGTCGACACGCCCAGCCATTTCTACAGCTTCAGCTGGGAAATCTGGCCCGACTGGCACCATTACCACCCGCACGGCGCGGACATGCAGCAGTACATGCTCGACGTGGCCGACAAGTACGGCCTGCGCCGCGATATCCGCTTCAACACGGCGGTGGAAACGCTGGTCTACGACAAGGAAACCGCGCTGTGGACGGTGACGGTGCGCAAGTCCGATGGAACGACCGAGGACATCGTGGTCAATGCCGTGATCAACGGCCACGGCCCGGTCAACCGCTACAAGTGGCCAGAGATCGAGGGGCTGGAAGACTTTGCCGGCACCCTGGTCCACACCGCCAACTATCCGGCCGACCTTGACCTGAAGGGCAAGCGCGTGGCGGTGATCGGCACCGGCGCCAGCGCGGCGCAGCTGGTGGGTGCGATCGCCCCCGAAGTGGCCGAGCTGACGCAGTACCAGCGCACCAAGCACTGGGTGATCTTCAACCCCGAGATTGCCCACGAGGTGAGCGAGGGGATGAAATGGGCGCTGGCCAACATTCCCACCTTCAAGGAATGGTTCCGCTTCCGCGTCTACTGGAGCGCGGCCGACGGGCTGTTCTCCAACGTGCTGAAGGATCCCGAATGGGAGGGCAATCCGCTGGCGGTGTCGCAGCTGAACGAGTTCACGCGGCAGTATGCGCTGGGCTACATGCAGCAGAAGTTCCCCGATAACGCGGAACTGCGCGAGAAGCTGACGCCCGATTTCCCGATCTTCTCCAAGCGCATCATCCTCGACAACGGCTGGTACGATGCCCTGGCGCGCGACAACGTGCACTTGCAGGACAAGGGCATCGCCCGGATCCTGCCCAACGGCATCGAGGCGAAGGACGGCAGCATTTTCGAATGCGACGTGATCATCTGCGCCACCGGCTTCAACGTCTCCAAGATGATCGGCGGGCTGACGATCAAGGGCGTCGACGGGCGCGACCTGGGCCAGGAATGGGGCGAGGAAGACCCGCGCTCCTACCTCGGCATGTGCATGCCCGGCTTCCCCAACCTGTTCTGGACGGTCGGCCCCAACAGCGCCCCCAACCATGCGGCGGGGCAGAACCTGATCTCCGAATGCCAGGTCAACTGGATCATCGAGGCGCTGGACCGGATGGTCGAAAGCGGCGCCAAGTCGTTTGAAGTGACGCAGGAAGCCTTCGAAACCTGGAACCGCAAGGTCGAGGAACGGATGCCGCAGATGATCTGGACCCATCCGGGCGCCAACAGCTACTACAACAATTCCAATGGCCGCGTCTTCCTGTCGTGGCCGTGGCGACTGGTCGATTTCTTCAACGCCACCCGTCGGCCCGAGGAAGGCACCTACACGCTCAACTGACGGGGCTTGTCGTCAATCGGCCAGGGCGACCAGTCCGCTCTGGCCGAGGACGGCAAGCACCACGGGCAGCGTGACCATGGCCCCAAGGGTGGAAAACACGATCAGCGTGGCGGCGATGCGCGAGCCGCGCTCTCCTGCCTGCACGCCGACGACATAGGCGCTGGCCGCTGTCGGCATGGCAGCCATCAGCACCAGCGTGGCCTGCCACACGGCGGGCATGTCGGGCACCAGTCCCAGCATGGCAAACGCCATCAGCGGATGCAGCACCAGCTTGGCCAGCAGACCGCGCGCGGCCAGCTGGTTGCGCACCCGTTCCACCGGACGCGCCATGAACATGCCGATCGCCACCAGCGCGCAGGCCGCGGTCGCGCTGCCCAGCGTCTGCAAGGTCGACAGCAGGGCGGCGGGCATCTGCACGCCCAGCAGGGCAAACAGCACGCCAGCAACCGCGCCGATGATCAGCGGATTGGTGCCGACCTGCCGCAGCGCCGCGCGCGAACCGGCCGCCAGTCCGCCATGCCGGTGCTGCACCAGCTCGCCCGCCAGCACCGCCCAGCCGAACACGAAGGCGGCATTGAGCGCGATCACCACCGCCGCCGGGCCAAGGCTTTCCGGGCCGAGCACCACCAGGCACACCGGCAGGCCGACGAAGGCCGAATTGCTGTAGCTTCCAGAAAGCGCGGTGACGTTGGCAGAGGAGGCATCGCTGCGCAGCAACCGCTCCACCACGAACACCAGCGCGTAGACGGCGAACGAACTGCCCAGCGCCACGCCGATCAGCGCGGGCGCTTCCAGTCCATGCGGGTCGATGGTCGCCAGGGTGACGAAAGTCAGCACCGGCAGCGAAAGCTGGGCGACGAAGCGGGTCAGCGCGGGCTCTGCCCCCTGCCCCAGCCAGCCGCGCTTTTCGCAGGCGAAGCCCAGCACCACCAGCGCGAAGACCGGGAACAGGGCAGTCAGGATCGCGCCGATCATCGCTCAGCCCCGGCCCTGCTATCAGTAGCGCAGGCCAATCCCGCCATCGTGGTAGATCGAGGTGCCGGTGGCGAAGCGCGATTCATCCGACGCCAGATAGACGAAGGCATGGGCCGTGTCTTCGGGCTGGCTGCTCACGCCCAGCGGCCCCATGGCGGCCAGCGCCGCCTCGGCCTCTTCGGGCGATCCCCACATGCCCTGCTCGGTCCACGAATCGAGCGCCTCGCGTAGGATCGGGGTCATGGTCATGCCCGGATGGATCGAATTGACCCGCACCCGCTTCGGCCCCAGTTCCAGCGCCGCGCAGATCGTCAGCATCCGCCCGGCGGACTTGGAGACATGGTAGCCGATGTTGGTGGCATTGGGCATGT
The DNA here is from genome assembly GCA_020446625.1 of Erythrobacter sp. Taxonomy (GTDB): domain Bacteria; phylum Pseudomonadota; class Alphaproteobacteria; order Sphingomonadales; family Sphingomonadaceae; genus Alteraurantiacibacter. Next base: position 7,472 of record JAGREI010000101.1, on the reverse strand, counting down.
AGGATGCCATCGACAGGTTGTTGATGATCGAACCACCGCCGGGAAACCGCGTGATCGCGGATTCGAGGTGCGGCGTTGCCGCCTTGATGCCCAGGAACAGCGCATCGTGGTTGACCGCCATCGCCTTGCGCAGATCTTCCAGCGAGGTTTGCAGCACCCCCCCGTGGATCGAGATTCCGGCATTGTTCACCAGCACGTCCAGCTGGCCGAATTCCGCCACCGTATCAGCCACCACGCGTTCCCAGTCGGCTTCGCTGGTCACGTCGTGCGGCACCAGGCGGAAGGCACCGGGATAGCCGTCCGCCGCCACCTGTTCGGTGATCGCCTCGATCTCGTCGGTGCGGAAGTCGGTTCCCACCACCGCCTTTGCGCCTTCGCGCAGGAAGGCGCGGCAGACCGCCACGCCGATATTGCCCAGTCGTCCCGCGCCGGTGACGATTGCCACCTTGCCTTCAATCCTGCCTGCCATCTTCCTGCTCCCTACTTGATGAATGCCCGGAACGCGTCCCACGGGACATCCGAGGTGTACATGGCCGATTCGTCCATCGAACCTGCCGGAATGGAGAAACCTTCGGTGTCCATCACCGCATCGAACTGCGCCATGGCGGTTTCGGGCGTCCAGTCCTTGTCGGTCGCGCGATAGCCGCGCGTCACGCCCGCGAAGACGCGGGTGTAGCCGCCGCCCCCGGCGGTGAACATCTCGCCGTTGCACGGCGCCTGCTCGTGCGCGAGCATGGCCACCACCGGCGCGACCGCGCGCGGCGGGAAGTCACGATCCATGATCGCGTGGATTTCTTCGCCCATCAGCGCGGTCATGCGGCTGCTGGCGATGGGCATCAGGGCATTGGCCTTCACGTCGCGGCCCGTTGCCCGCGTGGCGCTGGCCAGCGCCCGCGTCATCGCCCACACCGCGCCCTTGGCCGCCGGATAGGGCACCCCGCTGCCCATGCCGAACCACGATCCCGAAGCGATATTGACGATCCGGCCGTAGTTCTGCGTGGCGTTCATCAGCGACCACACCGCGCGGCACATGAAGAAGGTGCCGCTGGCCGATACCGCCATGTCGCGCTGCCACTGTTCGTCGGTGATCTCGTCAAGCGAGCCTGCACCGCTGACGATGCCGGCATTGTTGACCAGCACGTCTACCCGGCCCCAGCGATCGAGCGCATCCTGCACGATGCCCTGCGCGCCCTCGGCGCTGGCGACGCTGAGCACATTGGCTTCGGCAATGCCGCCCTGGCTGCGGATTTCCTCGGCGGCGGCAGCGGCATAGCCCGCGTCCGCCCCGTCACCCATGAAGTTGCCGCCAAGGTCGTTGACCAGCACTTTCGCCCCGCGCGCGGCGAGCAGCCGGGCATATTCCTTGCCCAGGCCGCCGCCCGCGCCGGTGACGATCGCCACCCGTCCGTCAAAGTTCAGCTGCGCCACTGGGATCTCCCGAATCCGTTATTAGTAATTGCTTACTTTCATAGGGACTCGTGGAGGCCAGTCAATCGCCCTCACCCGGCAAATTCGTCCTGTCAGGTCAGCTGGAGCGCCGTGCGATCGGGCTGCCGCGTCCAGCTCCAGTAGTCGGCCAGCCGGAACGGGCAGGAGACATAGTTGCGGCCCTTGCTGTTGAGGTAATAGCTCTTCGCCTTGGGGTGCGACCAGACCATGTTCTTCATCTGCTCTTCCACCCGGCGGTTCCATTCCTCGTAGGCCGCCATGCTCGGTTCGATGGCATGGGCATCGGCGGCCACCAGCATGTCGAGCGCCTCGATGATATAGTGGATCTGCGCTTCCAGCACCATGTTGACGCCCGCCGCGTGGTTGGGCGCGCTGTTCGGCCCCAGCGTCAGGAAGAAGTTGGGATATTGCGGCGCCATCACCCCCAGGTAAGACCGCGCATCGTCCTTGCCCCAGGCCTTGGCCAGGTCTGCCCCGCCCCGGCCATAGACCTTGAGCGGGCCAAGCGCCGGAGCCAGTTCGAAGCCGGTCGCCAGAGCGATCACGTCGACCTCGTAACGGGTGCCGTCCGCCATCACGATGGCATTTTCCTCGACGTGGTCGATCGCGCCGGTTTCCAGCGTGACGTTGGGCTTCACCAACGTATCCAGCCAGCCGCCGTCGGCATCGAGCACGATGCGCTTGCCGAAGATTGGATAGTCGGGGACGATCTTCTCGACCAGGTCGGGCCGGTCAGCCAGCTTGTTCTGGATGTAATAGATTGCGTAGTCCCGCGCCGCCTTGTTCTGGGCGGAAATCGAGTTCTCCATGTCCTCCCAGCCGTCGTCGGCACAGACGTTGCCGTACAGGCCATCGCCGGTGAACCAGTAGACGCGGAAGCGGAACCATTCCTTGTAGTGCGGGATGTTCTTCAGCGCGAAGCGGATGGCGTCGTTGACCCCGACGTTGATGTCCGGATTGTTGAGCACCCAGTGCTTGGACCGCTGGAAAATGGTCAGCTCGGCCACTTCGTCGGCAATCGCCGGGGCCAGCTGGGCGGCGCTGGCACCGGTGCCGATCACCGCCACGCGCTTGCCCTTCAGGTCAACCGAATTGTCCCACCCGGCAGTGTGCATCTTCGGCCCCTTGAAGGTGTCGAGGCCGGGAATCTGGGGCATGGTCCAGCGGTTGAGCACGCCATGGGCGAGGATCACCGCATTGGCTTCCTCGAACCGTTCCTTGCCGTCCTTGCCGCGCAGGCCGACGATCCACCTGGCCTTGCCTTCGTCCCAGGTGGCGCTGGTGACCATGGTTTCGAACTGCACGTGCGGTGGCACGCCGTACTTGTTGGCCACCCCGGTCAGGTAGTCGTAAATCTCCTTCCCCTTGGGGTGGTAGTGGCTCCAGTCGGGGTTGAGTTCGAACGAGTAGGAATAGAAGTGGCTGGGGGTATCCACGCCCACGCCGGGATAGGTATTCTCGTACCAGGTGCCGGCGAGCGAGGCGTTCTTCTCGATGATGGTATAGTCGTACCCGGCCTCGGCCAGCTTGATGCCTGCCGCGATCCCGGTCATCCCGCCACCGATCACCAGCACGCGGAAATCTGCGGGCGGCGCCTTGCGGCCGGGCAGGTCCTTGCGCGGCACCACCCGCTCGAAGCCCATCTGGTCGTAGAGCACCGGCACGATCCCGGCGGCAACCTCTTCGCCCACGCTGACGCTCATCATGTGGCGCAGCAGTTCGGGGTCGATCGGCCGTTCCTTCGGCGGCACCGGATCGGTGAGCAGGGCGAACAGGCGGTCACGCAGGTCCTGCGCCATTTCCTCGGGCACGGTCGACGGCATTTCGGCGGTGTAGAGCCCGGTCAGATATGGCGCGAAGCTGTCGAGATAGGCGCGATCCTGCGAATAGGTGGTGTAGACCATCAGCAGCGTCGGCACATTGGCGTCAGCCAGCGCGCTGCGCAGCCCGGCGTGATCGGTGATCGGCAGCTCGCATTCCGAAGTCAGCTGCGCGTGGTTGACGACATTCATGATTCCAGCCCTCTCCTTGACGGCGTCCGGCCAGGCCGAATCGCATCAGCGGTTATGTAAGTATGCCCTTACTTATATAAGGCGGAGCGAGCAAGCGAAATGTCACGCGCTGCACCGGGGCGACGCGGCGGCAGCACATGATGGACATTTCGGCCAACGCTACTTACCAGTCCCCGCGAAGTGGCGGCAACGGCCCGCGCACGCAGCACCAGGACTTTGACCCGCAGACATGGCCCGCAAGCGGATTTCCGGCAACGAGCGCAAGGCGCTGATCCTCGACGCGGCGAAGCGGGTGTTCACACGCACCGGCTTCGAAGCGGCGAAGACGCAGGAGATCGCGCGCGAGGCGGGCGTTTCCGAGGCGCTGATGTACCGCCACTTCCCGTCCAAGCTGGCGCTGTACCGGGCGGTGCTGCGCCAGACGATCCGCGAGCAGGACGAGAACTTCGACGAACTGGTGCCGCAGGAGGCATCCGCCGCGGGCATCATCCACACGTTGCGGGCCTATTTCCGGCACGCCGCCTCGCTTTCCGATGACGACATGCAGCAGCGGTTCCGGATGCTGCTGGCCAGCCTGTCGGGCGACGGCACCTATGCCCGGCTGGTCTATCGCCGGTCTCAGCGCACCCTCGACCGCTCGATCATGGATGCGATGGAAGCGGCGCGCGCATCGGGCGACATGGCGGGCGAGGCGCTGGATCTTGCCAATACCTCGATGTTCATCGAACACGTCGGCACGATGATGAGCGCGATCATCGCCACCTCGCAGGGCGATACGCCCTATGCGAAGTCAGGCGAGGAACTTGTGCGGCAGGCGGTGTGGTTCTGCTGTCGCGGCATCGGCCTGACCGATGCCGCGATCGCCCGTCACATCGACGACTGAGCCGCTGCTGCTCACCCCATCGGGTGCAGCAGCTGGACGTTTTCCGCCAGCGCGCCTTCGGGATCCTCGGAGAACTGCACGCGCACGCCGTGCTCGGCCTCGTCCCAGCAATCACCCACCAGCTTGCCGCCATTGGCGACGATGCTTTCGCGCAACGCATCCAGGTCGTCGACCATGAAACCGGCAATCGACTGCTGATCACGCGGGGGCGCGCGGTCGGTGAAGTTGAACATCACCAGCGTCTGGCCGTTCATCTCGCCGGTGGTGCTCAGGATAACCTCGCGGAAGTTCTCCTCCGTGCCGTGACTCACCCCGGCAACGCGCTGCACCAGCTTGAGGCCGTAGACCTTCATGTAATAGTCGGCCATCGCCTCTTCGTCGGCCACGATGATCTTGGTGAACAGGCCAAAGGTATTTGCCATTGTCGTAATGCTCCTGTGTGTTGCGGCTCAGGCTTCAAGCCGGAATTCCTGCCAGTCGGGGGCGGCCATCGCGTCGACGAATGCCTGGTAACTCCACGGCCAGGTCGCCGGCACGCCGGTATCGTCGAGATACCAGCTGGAGCAACCCGACCCGAAGATCGTCTTCCTCGCCGCCGCGATCCGGCGTTCCTCGTAGGCTTCGAAGGCTTCGCGGGTCGGCTCGACGCAGCGCGCCCGGCCTTCGCGCACCGGTTCCAGCAACTGCTTCAGGTAGTCCCACTGCATTTCGGCAATGTCGATCAGCGGGAAGTTGCCAACCGGGCCGGTGGGGCCGTTGAGCATGAAGAAGTTGGGAAAATCAGGCAGCGTCACCGCCAGGTGCGCGGTCGGGCGGGGGTTCCAGAAATCGTCGAGCGTCTGCCCGCCGCGCCCCTTCACCACGGCTGGCCGGATGAAGCGATCGGCCTTGAAGCCGGTAGCCAGCACCAGCACGTCGAGCGGGTGGAAGGTGCCGTCCTGCATCCGCACGCCTTCAGGCTCCACCTGGGCGATCGCGCCGGTCTCGACATAGACCGCCGGACGCTGGACGCATTCGTAATATTCCCAGCTGTAGATCAGCCGCTTGCAGGCCGCGCGATAGTTGGGCCGCAGCTTTTCGCGCAGTTCAGGATCGCGCACGCTGTTTTCCAGGTTCTGGCGGCAGTACTCCTCGATCTCGGCAATCTGCGGACTGTTGAAATCGGTAATGCCATCGGTGAAACGATAGATCGCCGCCCAGTAATCGGGATCGTGCCGGATCGCGTCGATCAGCGCGTTATCCTTCGCGAAGGCTTCCTGCTGTTCCGCCGAGTAGTCGAACTGCGGCACCGGCATGATCCATTGCGGCGACCGCTGGAAATGCACCAGCCTTTCCGCCCGGTTGCTGAGCGCGTTGACGATCTGAATACCGGTGGAACCGCAGCCGATAACACCAACGCGCGCGCCGTCGACCACCGCGCTGTCATCCCAGCGGGCCGAATGGAACGCTTTGCCGGCAAAGGTGTCGAGGCCGGGAATATCGGGCATCTTGGGATAGTGGAGCACGCCAGAGGCGGCGATCACCACGTCCACTTCGACTTCGCCGCCGTCGGTCAGGCCCACGGTCCAGGTGGCGCTGTCCTCGTCGAATATGCAGGCGCTGACCTCGCTGTTGCAGCGCACATGCGGCATCACCCCGAAATCGCTGGCGACGTCCTTGAAGTAGCGGTGAATCTCCGGACCGGAAGCGTAGTAGGAACTCCACTTCGGGTTCAGCGCGAAGCTGTAGCTATAGGCGTGGGACGGCGTATCGCAGGTGAGGCCGGGATAGCGGTTATCCCGCCAGGTTCCGCCGATGTCGGCTTCCTTCTCGAACACCGTGAAGTTGGTTTCACCCTGCCCGATCAGGCGGATGGCGGCCATGATGCCCGACATGCCACCGCCCACGATCGCATAGCGCAGGCCCTCGCCCGACCCTTTCCAGACCACATCATCCATTTGCCTTTTATCCTCTCACCCAGTTCACCGCATTCAGGCCATCAAGGCCCCGCCGTTGACGTTGATGACCTGCCCGTTCACCCAGCGGCCTTCGGCCGACAGCAAGAGGGCAGCCATGGCGGCGATATCGTCCACTTCGCCCACCCTCGTGCTGGGGGTGGCCTTCGTGAAGGCGCTGAGCACTTCGGGTGGCACCTGGCCGCCGGCAATCATTTCCGGCGTCATCACGAAGCCCGGCGCGATACAGTTGGCGGTAATGCCCTCGCGCCCCCAGGCGCTGGCAACGTGCCGCATCAGCGCGTTGAGCCCGCTCTTGGAAGCGGCATAGGAAGGCCGCACCGGCTCCCCGCTGTGGCCCGATCCCGAACTGGTGTAGACAATCGCTCCACCACCGCCTGCCAGCAGGTGCGGCAGGACTGCGCGGGTGCACAGCAGGTGGCCGCGCAAGTTGACCTGGATCGTCCGGTCGAACACCGCCAGGTCGACATCCAGCGCATTGCTGTCTGCAAAGATGGTGCGCAGGTCCGCCGCATTGATGTGCGCAGCATCCAGCTTGCCCAGCCGTTCGACGGCAGCGGCAACGGCGGCATTAACCGAAGTCTCGTCAGCAATGTCGATGGGCAGCGCAAAGGCGTTGCCGCCGCTGTCGCGCGCCGCTGCGGCAACGGCCTCTGCACCTTGTGCATTGAGGTCGGCGGCGCAGACATGCGCACCCTCGGCACACAGGCGCATGACCGTCGCCGCACCGATGCCCGTTGCCGAGCCGATGACGATGATCGCCTTGCCCGCCAGCCTGTCAGTCACATGATCTCTCCCGCGGTAACCCTGGAAATGCATCTTTCGAACATCGACTCAATAGCCGAATCTTCGAAAACTTTGGCTTCCGAGCTTCAATTGTCGTAGATGATTCCTTGATTCGTTACGCAATGGCAAGTCAAAACTGTTCAAGACGGTGATTGCCGCAAGGGAGAGAAATGAACGATGACGTCCAACCGCTTCCCCTATCTCCTCTCGCCCGGCCGGATCGGACAGCTTGAGCTTCGCAACCGCATCGCGGTAACGGCGATGGGCGTCAGCCTGGCCGAAATGGACGGCACTGTGGGCGAACGGCTGATCGCCTATCACGAGGAACAGGCGAAGGGCGGCGTCGGGCTGATCATCACCGGGGTCACCGGGGTCGCCTGGCCCGTC
>JAGREI010000100.1:340-5669 GCA_020446625.1 Erythrobacter sp. | reverse complement strand
AGCATCAGGTCGAGCGTCTCGGCGGCGTCGAACACGGCTTCCTTGTCCTCCTGCATGTCCTTCGAATAGGCCAGCGGCAGGCCCTTCATGGTGATCATCAGGCTGGTAAGGCAGCCCACGATCCGCCCGGCATGGCCGCGCACCAGTTCCGCCGCATCGGGATTCTTCTTCTGCGGCATGATGCTGCTGCCGGTGGACAGCGCATCGGGCATCCGCACGAAGCCGAAGGGCTGGCTGGCCCAGATCACCATTTCCTCTGCCAGCCGCGACAGGTGCAGGCTGCACTGGGCGGCGGCTTGCAGGTAATCGAGCGCGAAATCGCGGTCGCTGACGGCATCGAGGCTGTTGTTCGTCGGCGCGGCAAAGCCCAGCGCCTGCGCGGTCATGTGCCGGTCAATCGGAAAGCCGGTGCCCGCCAGCGCCGCCGAGCCGAGCGGGCACTGGTTCAGCCGCGCCCGCGCATCGGCAAAGCGAGAAACGTCGCGCGCGGCCATCTCGTAATAGGCCAGCAGGTGGTGGCCCAGCGTCACCGGCTGCGCGGTCTGCAAGTGGGTGAAGCCGGGCATGATGCTGTCGACGTGCTCGCCCGCCCGCGCCACCAGCGCGCGTTGCAGCATGGCCAGCCCGTCCAGCGCCTGGTCCATCGCATCGCGCACCCACAGGCGGAAATCGGTCGCCACCTGGTCGTTGCGGCTGCGCGCGGTGTGCAGCCGACCCGCGGGTGCGCCGATCAGTTCGGCCAGCCGCGATTCGGTGGTCATGTGGATGTCTTCCAGCGCCCAGTCTTCCGGCACGCCCTGGCGCTCGTACTCGCCCGCCACCTGCTCCAGCCCGGCCACGATCGCTTCGGCATCGGCGTCGGTAACGATATCGCAGGCGGCCAGCATGGCCACGTGCGCCTTGCTGGCGGCGATATCCTGCCGCCACAAAGCCTTGTCGAACGGGATCGAGGCGTTGATTTCGCGCATGATCGCACTAGGTCCTTCAGCGAACCTGCCGCCCCACATCACGTTAGAGGAATTGTCCTTGGCCAAAATGCGCCTTTTCCTGTGTCTGTCCGCCTGCCTTGCGGCGGGCCTTGTCGCGGGGTGCGATAACGGCGGCGACGAGTCTGCGCAAGAAAACGCCGCCTTTCCGCCCAATAGCGAAACTCTCGCGCTCAGCGGCACGCTGGAGCGCAGCCTGGCGGGCGACGCCATTCCCGCCGTCACCGTGACCAACCCGGATGGCGAGGAACTGGCGCTGGCCGACCTGGGCGAGCCGGTGCTGCTCAACCTGTGGGCCACCTGGTGCGCGCCCTGCGTGGCGGAGATGCCGCTGCTGGATGACCTTGCCGCCGACCTGGACGGACAGGTGCGCGTGGTGACGGTCAGCGTGGACATGCAGGGCGCCGCCGTGGTGGAGCCGTTCTTTGCCGAACATCAGCTGCAAAACCTGCCGATGTGGCTCGATCCGCAGAACGAGCTGGCCTTTGCCTTCGGTGGCGGGCCGGTGCTGCCGCTGACCGTGCTCTACGACGCGCAGGGCCACGAGGTATGGCGGGTGATCGGCGCCTACGACTGGGGCAGCGAACAAGCGCGCGCCGAGATCGTGGATGCGCTGGCGGAATCCGGCGGGTAGGGCCTTCCCTCGGGCGCGACGATAGGCTAACGGCGCGCCTCCGAACCGCAGTGGGCGGTTAGCTCAGTTGGTAGAGCATCTCGTTTACACCGAGAGGGTCGGCGGTTCGAGCCCGTCACCGCCCACCATTCATTCGCGCTTGAGCGAACCCGGATGGCGGGGTGAGGCCCGCCCCGTTTCCCTACCTCTGCCCGGCCAGGATCGTGCGCAGCACCTCCACCCGCTGGTCCTGCGCGCGCACGATGCAGGCCGCCGTGCTGCACCGTGACTTGACCGTGTTGAACCAGTTGCGCTGCTCGCGATTGAATGCGGTGAGCGCGGCCGGCTGGTCGGCCAATGCGGAGCGCACGGCGTCGATCATGCCGCCGATCTCGCGCGCGCGGCCTTCCAGTTCGGGGTCTGCGCAGATCAGGTATTCGGCATCGCTCGCCGCTCCCCGGCACGGCTGCACCACCCGCTGAAGCGCGCCGCCTTCGGCCATGGTAGGCGAAGGCGCGGGCGTGGCACTGGCGATTGGCCGGGCAATAGTGGGCTGGGCAGTGGGCGGCGGATTGCCGGATGTGCCGGAAGTCGGCGCGAGTGGCGCGGGTTCGGCGTCAGTGGCGGCGGGAGCGGCAGGATCGCCCTCGCCCTCCTCCTGCATTGCGACTTCGGGCGGGGAGCCGGGAGCCTGGGCTTCACCGGCATCGTTGCCGCGCGTCGCCAGCAGCCAGGTCAGCGCCGCGATCGCCACCGCGCCCAGGACTGCCGCCGCCAGCCAGCCCCACGGGCGGACCGGCTTGTCCTGCACCTCCGGTGGCGGGACGCGGTGCGTCTGCGGCAAGGGGCCGTCGATCACCGGCACGGCCGCGGCATATTGCCGCGCCTGCGCCGCCACCCGGTCCATCACCGCCTCGCGCCGGTCGATCCAGTCGATCCACTGCGAATCGGCCAGGTGATAGGCCAGTTCGCGCGGGTTGATTGCTTCCAGCCGCAAGGGGATGATCGGGCGCGCTGCGCTGTCGGCCAGGATCAGCTCGCGTTTCACATGGCGGCTCTCGTCGGACTTCTCGCAGAACAGCAGCAGGATGCCCGCGCTGCCCAGGATCGCCTTGCTGATGGCCTTGTCGAAGGGTTCACCCGGCTCGACATCGCGCGGGGCCACCCAGCAGCTGACGCCGCGTTCGGCCAGCAGCTGCTCCACCTCCAGCGCGGTGGCATAGGTGCTGGAATGGTGGCTGATGAACAGCCGCACTTCACCGGTTGCCGCGCTTGCCATGGGCTGCCCTGCCCCCCTTTCGCCTGCAAGGCTATCGCGGATCGCCCGCTGGTGCCACCCCCGCGATGGCGGCTGGCCAGCCGCGCCCCGGCCAGCTATCGCGAAGGCCATGCGCGACGCTGCGATCCTTGTCCTGGCCACCGGCGGCACGATTGCCGGGCAGGCGGGGTCGGCCACCAAGGCCGATTATCGCCCCGGCCAGATCGACATTGCCGACTTTCTCGCCAGCTTTGCCGAGCTGGGGGTGGCGGCGCGGCTGACCGGGCGGCAGGTGGCGGCCATCGATTCGGCCAATGTCACCCCGGCGATCTGGCATGACCTGCACACCGCGATCATGGCGGCGCTGGACGATCCGCGCTGCGACGGGGTGATCGTGACGCACGGCACCGACACCGCCGAGGAGACTGCCTTCCTGCTCGACCTGACCCTGCCCACCGCCAAGCCGGTGGTGCTGGTGGGCGCCATGCGCCCGGCCGACGCGGTGGGCAGCGATGGCCTGCGCAACTTCGCCAATGCCGTGCGCGTGGCCGCCGATCCCGATGCGGCAGGGCGCGGGGTGCTGCTGGTGATGGGTGACCAGGTGCTGGCGGCCCGCGATGCCAGGAAGGCACGCACCAGCGGTTCCAACGCCTTCGAGGGCTTCCCGCGCGGCGCGGTGGCACTGGCCACGCCTGCAACGCTCGACTGGCTGCAACCGCCGTGGCGGGTGGGCGAAGCGGCACGGTTCGCCATGCCCGCCCGGTTTGCCGAAGTGCCGATCCTGCACTGCTGGGCGGGACAGGATGCGCGCGCGGTGACGCCATTGGTAGAGGCGGGAGCGCGCGGGATCGTGGTGGCGGGCCTGGGCGCGGGCAACATGCCCGATGGCGTGCGCGCAGCCCTGGCCGAGGCCGCGCGTGCGGGCGTGCTGGTGGTGCGCGCGACGCGGGTAGACGAAGGGCTGGTCGATCGCGAACCGGGTGACGACCTGCACGGCTTCGTCGCCGCCCGCGCGCTTGGTCCGGCCAAGGCGCGGATCCTGTTGCAGGTGCTGCTGGCCGCAGGCATCACCGATCCGGCGCAGGTGCAGGAAGCCTACAACCGGCGCTAGCCCGGCCAGAGGTCACACCAGCGCTTCCGCCCCCGCCCCGATCTCCGCGAAGTAGCGCGCCATGGCGTCTGCCGCCTTGTCGGACAGGCGGATGAAGGCACGGCGGCGGTCGATGTCGTCTTCCTCGCGCTCGAACAGTCCGGCGTCCTGCATCTGACCGATCCAGCGCAGCGCCGTGGTGGGTGGCACACCAGAGGCGATGCACAGCGAGGTGACCGACACGCGGCTGTGCTCCACCCGCGCGGCGGTGAGATCGAGCAGCATGTCCCAGGCGGGATCGGCAAACAGCTGGGTATCGAGGAACTTCGCCCGCGCCTTGCGTACCGCGATCACCCGCCGCACCAGCCGCGCGCTGGGCAGCGGCGGGCGCGCGCGACGCAAGGGTTCGGCCACGGGCGCACAGTAGGCATTGACCGGGCTTTCGAAGCGGAAGGCGCTGCGCCCCTCGCGCGCTTCCCCCTGCCCCCAGTCGCGCCGGTCCAGCCCGTCGAGCCGCGCGGCCAGCTTGCCCACCTGCTCGGTCAGCCGCAGCAGCGCCAGCCGGTCAGTCTCCGACAGTTCGCGCAGCCGCAGGTTGGGCAGTTCCGCCAGCGTCCGCCCCACGGCGATCACCCGTTCGGCGCGCAGCGGATCGACCAGGATCTGCGCCCGCGATTCGGCACAGGCGGCGAACACCTCGTCCAGCCCTTCCACCGAAGTCGAGACGATCAGCCGCGCGCCCGATCGCGCCACTCGCGCATCGAGCCGTGTCAGCGTCGCGAGCGCGGCAATGTCCGGAAGCGGGCAATCGAGCAGCACCAGCTCGCCCAGCGCCCGCGCATCGCCCGCCAGCAACTGGTCCAGCGAGCCGCATTCGCGCACCGCCAGACCCGCCGCTTCCACATCCTCGCGCATGGCCGAACGCACATCCGTGCCGTCTGCGAAGATCGAGACGGCCAGCGGCAGCCCTGCCGCGTCGGCGGCCAGTTCATAGGCGAAATCGACCTGCGGCATCGGCGTTCTCTCCTGATTCGGGAGAGAACATGATGCGAACAAACACAGATCAGGTCAAGACCCTAGTCAGCGAAGGGATCGCGCACCAGGATCGTGTCGTCGCGTTCGGGGCTGGTCGATACCGAGGCCACCGGGCATTCGATCAGTTCCTCGATCCGGCGGATGTACTTGATCGCCTGCGCGGGCAGGTCTGCCCACGAGCGTGCGCCCACGGTGGTGCCCTGCCAGCCCTCGATCTCTTCATACACCGGCTCCACCCGCGCCTGGTCGGCGGCGTGAGCGGGCAGGTAGTCGAGCAGCTGGCCATCCAGCATGTAGCCGGTGCAGATGCGGATCACGTCGAACCCGTCGAGCACGTCGATCTTGGT
>JAGREI010000100.1:0-282 GCA_020446625.1 Erythrobacter sp. | reverse complement strand
GAACCAGCCGCAGCGGCGCTTGCGCGCGGTGACGGTGCCGAACTCGTGGCCGCGCTCACCCAGCCGCTGGCCCACTTCGTCCTCCAGCTCGGTGGGGAACGGACCGCTGCCCACGCGGGTGGTGTAAGCCTTCACGATCCCCAGCACGAAGCCCGCCGCTTTGGGGCCAAGGCCCGAGCCAGAGGCCACGGTGCCGCTGACGGTGTTGCTGCTGGTGACGAAGGGGTAGGTGCCGTGATCCACGTCGAGCAGCACGCCCTGCGCGCCTTCGAACAGGATGCG
>JAGREI010000099.1 GCA_020446625.1 Erythrobacter sp. | reverse complement strand
GGCCTGTCGATCGGCGGCAACCACCTGATGCATGTTCTGCGGCGCAACGTGAACATGCAGGTGATGCTGTTCAACAACGAGATCTACGGCCTCACCAAGGGCCAGGCATCGCCCACCAGCCGCGTGGGTACGCGCAGCCCCAGCACTCCGGTGGGCAGTTATGACCGGCCGATCAACCCGTGCAGCTTTGCGCTGGGCGCCAATGCCCGCTTCGTGGCGCGCGGGTTCGACGTGTCGAAGCACCTGCCCGAAGTGCTGAAGGCCGCCCACGCGCACCAGGGTGCGGCCTTCGTCGAGATCTTCCAGAACTGCATCGTCTACAACAAGGATGTGTTCGATGGCTTCGCCGCGCCCAAGGGGGCCGAGGCGCACCAGCTGTGGCTGGAGGATGACCAGCCGATGCTGTTCGACGGCGGCACCAAGGGCATCACGCTCGACCGCGACCTGCTGGAACTGAAGGTGGTCGATGTCGTCGATGGCGACTGGGAAGCTGCGGGCGTGATCGTCCACAACGTGAAGAACCGCTCCATCGCGCACATGCTGGTGGAACTGCCCTTTGGCCTCTTCCCGATGGCGCTGGGCGTGCTCTACGACGATCCCCGGCCCACCTACGAGGCCGCCGTGGCGGAAGAGCGCGAGAAGGCCACCAAGGGCAAGGCGCGTGACCTGGCGCGCCTGCTTGGCAGCGGGCAGACCTGGACGGTCGACTAGACCAGTCGACCGGATCAGTCGTCCGGCTGATCGAGCCGCGCTTGCGTCCGTTTCGCGACGGGCCTAATGCTGCATTGCAATGAGCAATGCTGTTCCTCGGCATTCGGGGAGCTAAAGCATTGACGATTATGAGGGATTCGGAAGCCAGCCCATGCTGATGGCCGCTCCTACAGAGCTGATCCAGGACGGGCGGAGCCTTTACCGGTCCTTCGCCTTGCAGGTTATCGCCTGCGTGGTGCTGGGCACGCTGCTGCCTCCCTTCGTCTATTTCGGCGGGCGCGTGTCGGTGTTCGACAGCGATGTGACGCTGGAAAACAGCGTGATCGCGTCGATTGTGGCGCTGGTGGCGGGCGTGTTCTTCGCCCGGCGGGTGAACATCTATCCCGGCGTGAAGGAACTGGGCGCGGTGCTGCCCACCTTCGTTGCAAGCTTCGGCGTGGTGGCGCTGGTGATCCTGGCGCTGCGGTTCGAATATTCGAACCAGGTGCTGCTGCTCAACTTCGTCTGTTCGGTGTCGGTCTATGTCATCGTGATGGGCCTTGCCACCAAGGCCGATCGCAGCCTGTTTTACACCGTGCCGGGCGGGCGGATCGGGCGGCTGGCCAATATCGGCCTCGAAACCCGGCCCTTGCTCGAACCCATGCTGCCATCGCATCGCGGGGCGATCATCGTGGCAGACCTGCACCATGACCATGACGATCGCTGGGAACGCCTGCTGGCGCAGGCCGCGCTGGAAGGCGTGCCGGTGTTCCACTTCAAGCAGGTCTACGAAGCGGCGACGGGCAAGGTGTGGGTGGAACACCTCAGCGAAAACAGCTTCGGATCGCTGCTGCCCAACCTCAGCTTCATGCGCATCAAGCGGGTGGCGGACATGCTGCTGGTGCTGGCGCTGCTGCCCGTGCTGGCGCTGCCGCTGCTGCTGGTGGGCCTGCTGGTGAAGCTCGATTCTCCCGGTCCGGCGCTGTTCCGGCAGCAGCGCGTGGGTTTTCGCGGGCGGCCTTTCATGGTCACCAAGTTCCGCACCATGCGCTGCGAGGTGCTGCCCGATTGCGAGGACCAGCGCCGCGCCAGTGCCATGACCGGCGAGAACGATCCGCGCATCACCAAGCTGGGCGCATTCCTGCGCCGCACGCGGATCGACGAGCTGCCGCAGATGTTCAACATCCTGCTGGGCCACATGAGCTGGATCGGCCCGCGTCCCGAAGCGGTGGAACTGGGCACCTGGTATCAGCGCGAGATCCCGTTCTACGATTATCGCCACATCGTGCGCCCCGGCATCACCGGCTGGGCGCAGGTGAACCAGGGCCACGTTACCGAGCTGGAGGATATCGACGCCAAGCTTCAGTACGACTTCTATTACATCAAGAACTTCTCGTACTGGCTCGATTTCCTGATCCTGATGCGCACCGCGCAGGTGGTGCTGACCGGCCACGGGGCCAAGTAGCGCCGCCGGTCAGTACCCGCGCAGCCGCTTGCGCTTGCGCCAGTCGAACCACACCAGCAGGCCCGACAGCAGCAGCGCAATGCCCGCCGCGCCGCCGCCCAGCCAGTACCAGTTGGGAATCACCGGGTAGACTGGCACCAGCGCCGCATCGATCACCCGCGCCGTGGTGGGCAGGTCGTCGTCGTTGGTCATGGCCAGCCGCGCCACCAGCAGCTCGTACAGCGCGCGCTTGTCGATCACCTGCTGTTGCAGGCTGTCGAGGTCGCTACCCGCTGCGCCGCGCCCTTCGATATCGCTGCCCAGCGCCGCCAGCTGCCCCTGGATCTCGCTTTCGCGCGCGGTCAGGCGGCGCTGGTCCTGCGCGCGGTCGCCGGCCAGCCGCAGCCCTTCGCGCGCCAGCGCCGCGTCGATCGCCTCGATCCGGCGGCGCACGTCCTGCGCGGCGGGATAGTCCGAACGGAACTGCGCGGTGATGCGCTGGTATTCCTGTTCCAGCCCCTCGCGGCTTTCCTGCAAGTCCGCGATCACCGGATCGCTGGAATCGAGCGCGCCGCTGGCGATGGCCGCTTCCACCCGCGACAGTTCGCCGCGCACCAGCGCCAGCTCGGTCGACAGGGTGATGCGGGTTTCGTCGGTGAGGGCATCGCTGCCGTCGGTCGCCACCAGTTCGGCCTCGGCGGCGGGCATGGCCAGGATATCGGCATCGGTCATGCTGCCGGTCATGGCGCGTTCGGCCTCCTCCAGCTCGCCGCGCACCTGTTCCACCAGGGCTTCCAGCTCGGCCCGGTTGGCGCCCAGCGCGCCCGCCACGTGCTGCGCATCCGCTGTCACGAAGGCGCGTGCCAGGCCATTGGCGATCCGCGCCGCCAGTTCGCGGTCGGTGCTGCGATAGGTGATGCTGGCGAAGGTCGAATCCTCTTCCGCCTGCGTGCCGGTGCCTTGCAGGATGATCGCCGCCGCCCGCGTGCGATTTTCGTCGAGCGAGAGCGTGTTGTCGCGCAGCGAGGGGTGCGCCAGCAGGAAGCGCGGTTCGCCCAGCAAGCGCAGTTCCCGGTCGGCCGCCGCCGCCACCGCCGAAGTACGCGCCACGGCAATGCGCTGGCGCTGCGATGGCATGGAGGCCGGATCGGCGGCTTCGGGCGTGATCAGTTCCACCTGCGCTTCGGCCTCGTAGACCTTCTGCGTGCTCAGCCCGATCGCCGCCGCGCTGCCGCCTGCCAGCAGCACGATCCCCGCAATCGGCAGGCCCAGCCGCTGCCACGCGGGCCGCAACTGCGCGCCGCGCGGGGCGGGGGAAAGGTAGTCAGCCTCGTCGTAGGTGCCCGTCATGCGCCCCTGACTAACCGCTTGCCGCGCGGTGATAAAGGCCAAGCTTGGGGCTGGCCTTGTCTGCCGGGTGCAGTATGCCTGTGGCGATGGATAATCTCACCCATTCGCTGGTCGGCGCGCTGATCGGGCAGGCCGGGCTGAAGCGCCGGACGGGCCTGGCCATGCCCGCGCTGATCCTGGGCGCGAACCTGCCCGATGTGGACGCGACCTGCTTCCTATGGCTTAGCGGCACCGAGCCGCTCGCCTTCCGCCGGGGGATCACCCACGGGCCGATTGCGCTGGTGCTGCTGCCCTTGGTGCTGGCTGGTGGACTGTGGGCGTGGGACCGCTTGCAGGCCGGGCGAGGGCGAAGACCGGAGAGACGGCTGCCGGTGCGCTTCGGCTGGCTGTTCGCGCTGGCGCTGATCGGCTGCCTGACGCACCCCGCGCTCGACTGGCTCAATGTCTACGGCATTCGCCTGCTCGAACCCTTCAGCCACCGCTGGTTCTATGGTGACGTGCTGTTCATCGTCGACGTGTGGTTGTGGCTGGGCATGGGGCTGGGCCTGTGGCTGTCCTTGCGGCGCGAGCGGCAGGGCGGGGACGGGCGCACCATCGCCCGCAACGTGCTGGCGCTGTGCGGCATCTACGTGCTGGCCAACTATGCCATTTCTGCCTGGGATCGCAGCCACAACCCCGGCTTCCTGGAGACCATATCCTCGCCGCCACCGCTGGCCTTCTGGCAGCGCGAGAGCATCGGCGTGGGCGGGGCAGGGACGTTCTATGTCGATGGCGAGAAGCTGGGCAATCGTCCGCTGACCGCCTGCGACCTGGCCGCCGCCCGCGCGCAGGACGGGCAGGTCGACGCCTTCCTGTTCTGGAGCCGCGCGCCGGTGCTCGACCGGCGGCCCGACGGGCGCTGGCAGCTGTCGGACGCGCGCTATTACGGCGTGGAGCGCAGCCAGTTCAGCGTGGTCCTGCCTGATGGCCTGTGTTCGGAACCGGGCAACTCGCCGTGACCAGCCCGCAGATCGTCTGGCTGCGCCGCGACCTGCGGTTGGCGGATCAGGCCGCCTTCACCATGGCCGCCGCGCGCGGGCCGGTGGTGCCGGTCTTCGTGCTGGATGACGAGACTCCGGGCGATCGCAGGATGGGCGGGGCCAGCCGCTGGTGGCTGCATCACGCGCTGGAGGCGCTGCAAGCGGACCTTGCCCGGCACGGTTCGCAACTGGTGATCCGGCGCGGCCCGGTGCATCAGGTGCTGCCTGCGCTGGTGGCGGAAACCGGGGCGGAGGCGGTCCACGCGCTGCGCCATTACGAGCCGTGGTGGCGCAAGGCGCAAAAGCGGCTGAAAGACACGGTGTCGCTGCAACTCTACGACGGCAATTACCTGCTGCCCCCCGGCGCGGTGACCACGGGATCGGGGGCGCCGTACAAGATCTATACCCCCTTCATGCGCGCCCTGCGCGAGCGGATCGACAGCTTCGACCTGCTGGCGGAGCCGCGCCTGTCCGCTCCCGCCACATGGCCCGCCAGCGACGCCCTGGCTGACCTCGCCCTGCTGCCGGACAGGCCCGATTGGGCGGGCGGGATGCGCAGCTTCTGGCACGGCCAGCACGGCACCCATGCCGCGATGGAGCGGTTCGCCGGCTTCCTCGACGTGGTGCAGAACTACGATACGGATCGCAACCTGCCCTCCATCGACGGTTCCAGCCTGATGAGCCAGCACCTGCATTTCGGCACCGTGTCGCCCGCCATGCTGTGGCAGGCCATGCAGGGTCATCGGGGCAAGGGCGCCGACACTTTCCGCAACGAGCTGATCTGGCGCGACTATGCGCAGAACGTGATCTGCCAGTTTCCCGACTATGGCAGCCGCTCGTACCGGGAAGGCTACGACAGCGACTTCTGGCGCGATCCCGCCACCGATCCGCAGGCCGCCGCCGACCTGCGGGCGTGGCAGCAGGGCCGCACCGGCTACCCCGTGGTCGACGCCGGGATGCGCCAGCTGTGGGCCACCGGCTGGATGCACAACCGCGTGCGGATGATCGCCGCCAGCTTCCTCATCAAGCACCTGTTGATCGACTGGCGGCACGGCGAAAGCTGGTTCTGGGATGTGCTGGTGGATGCCGACTACGGCTCCAACGCGGTCAACTGGCAATGGGTCAGCGGCACCGGGGTGGACAGCAACATGTTTGTGCGGATCATGGCCCCGCTATCGCAGTCGGAGAAGTTCGACGCGGCGGGCTATATCCGC
>JAGREI010000098.1 GCA_020446625.1 Erythrobacter sp. | reverse complement strand
TGCCGGCCCGTGATCACGTCATAGGCGCGCGGGTTGCCGGGGTTGCCTTGCGGGTTCTCCAGGCTGGCGGCGCCGATGATCGCAACATGGCCGGTGATCGTGGGCGTGCCCTGATACGACGGGTCGACCGCCACCTTGCCGCCGTCCCCGAACGAGGACACCGGCTCTCCGGTGGCGAGATCGAAGGCCATCAGGAAGTTGCCCGCCATGGCCAGCAGGCGCGGCGCGTGGCTGGCATCGCCGGGCCAGTAGCCAAGGCCGCGCCCGGCAAAGCCGGGCGGCGGACCGGCGGTGGCACTGGCGGGCAGTTGCAGCTCGTGAACCCAGACTTCCGCACCCGTCGCCGCGTCGAGCGCCACCAGGCGGTTGGCGGCGGGGAAATACATCACCCCGTCGATCACCAGCGGCACGGCGCTGTTGAAGGCGCGATAGGGATAGGCCCAGGCCTGGTGCAGCTGGCTCACGTTGGCGCGGTTGATATCGGCCAGCGGGGAATAGCGGGTGGCGGCCAGATCGCGGTGGATGGTCTGCCAATCACCATCCGGTTGAGCCTGGGGCGCGCGGTCCTGCGCTTCCACCGGAGCCAGGCCCACCGAGGCACAGGCCGTGGTGCAGACGAGTGCCACGGCCATCGACTGGACCCTGCCAAAGCGCATCGCTTCCCTCTCCCGAATCACTTGCACGCTGCTGCGGACGGCGCGCGCCCTCCGCTCTTGTTGATTCTGTCCTAAACATGATCGCCGGGGTTGGCAATGCTTGGGCAATCGTCACCTTTCGGGGGCCGCTTTGGCGAGGCGTCCCGGCCTGGCCAAGTGCATGAAATTGCGCGCAGTTGTCCTTCGGAAATGGCGGAAAAACAGGCAGAAAATGGGCGCGGGTGGATGGTCGTCAAAGATGCAAATCGCACCAATGCCCTTGGCGGCGGGCCATTTCGGCGCTAGCGGGTTTGCGACAGATCAAGGCGAAAACGCGCCGGACAGGATCAATCTGCCCCGATTACAGGGGCGCGGCAAAGAGTTCGCGAAGTGAGGGTGAGGACACATGGGTGACTTCTTTTTCGGAATAACCGAGTGGCTGAGGGAAACCTGGCTGCTCGATGCGGCTTTCTGGATGCAGGAAACCGCGATCAGCAAGGTGCTGGTGGAGAACTTCTGGGGCGTCCCGTTCGCCCAGGTGGCGCATATCATCTCGATTGCCGTCGCCTTCGGCGCCACGCTGATGCTGACGCTGCGGGTCAACGGCAAGGTTGCCACGAACCTGACCATCCAGCAGGTGGAGGCGCGTTATGTGCGGTGGATCTGGTGGACGCTGGTGGCGATCGTAATCAGCGGCCTACTGATGCTGTTTGCCGAACCCGTGCGCAACATGATCAATTCGATCTTCTGGGCGAAGATGCTGGCGCTGCTGGCGATGGTGATCGTCTCGCTGATGTTCCAGCGATCGGTGCTGGCGCAGGCCAATGCCGCTGGGCCGGGCTGGACCGCCAGCGGCGGTACGAAGGCGATCAGCTGGATCGTGATCATCCTGTGGTGTCTGACCATGGCTGGCGGTCGCTGGATCGCCTACTCGCCGGTTTGAGGGGAAACTGACAATGGCTTCTTACTATCCCGAGCCGGAGAACATCTGGCAGTCGATTGAATACTCCTCGCTCGGCACCTCGATTGCCGAGAGCCTGTGGGCCTTCCCCACGCTGGAGACGATCCACGTCATCGCGCTGGTGACGGTGTTCGGCACCATTGCCGTGATGGACCTGCGCATGTTGGGCGTGGCATCCACCAACACCCCGATCACGCAGATGAGCAAGGACACGCTGCCGTGGACCTGGGCGGGATTCATCCTCGCCGCGATCACCGGCTCGCTGCTGTTCGTCAGCAAGGCGTCCAGCTACATGATCAATCCCTACTTCCTGTGGAAGCTGGGCCTGCTCGCCACCGCTGGCCTCAACATGCTCTATTTCCACTTCGTCACCTACAAGACGGTGGACCAGTGGGACAGCGCCGCCGTGGTGCCTTCGGGCGTGAAGATGGCTGCGGTAATCTCGCTGGTGCTGTGGATCGGCGTGGTCTTCTGCGGCCGTGCCATCGGCTTCACGCTGGGTATCTATTACTGAGGCCCAGCCAGCCTGAACAAGCAAAGGGCCGCTCGATCGAGCGGCCCTTTTCGTTTGTGCCGTGATGCACTTTCCGCGCGGCTACTGGTCATCCAGTGCGAAGACGTAGACCGCCGAGCTGTTCACTTCGGGCAGCGGGAATTCGGGCGTGAAGTTGGGCAGGCCGAAGGCCAGCGGGTTGCCCATGCCGGTGACGAAGGCGACATATTGCCGCCCGTTCACCGAGTAGGTGATCGGGCTGGCATTGGGTACGCCGTCGAGGCCGGAGTGCCACAGTTCCTCGCCCGTTGCCTGGCTGTAGGCGATCACCTGGCGATCCATCGCGCCGGTGAACAGCAGCCCGCTGCCGGTGGCCAGCACGCCCGCGTTGTAGGGCGCACGACGGCGGTGTTCCCAGCGGACTTCGCCGGTTTCCATGTCGATCCCTTGCAGGAAGCCGAAATTGCCGTCGCTGTCGCGCGGGGCGGAGTAATAGATGTCCACCCCGCTGGTCAGGAAGCCGCCCTCGGTCGGGCGCAGTTCCATGCAGGTATCGCGGGCGTTGACGAACAGCATGTGGCTCGACTGGACGAAGGCGCTGGGGCTCCAGTTGCGCCCGCCGCCGGCGTGCGGACACATGAACACCGGCCCCCGGTCGCGGCCGGGGATCAGCGATGGATCCTGGATCTTGCGCCCGGTCTCGGGATCGATGGCGATGATATAGTCCTGGAAGCCCATGTCCGCAGTGGCGAGATATTCGCCGGTGCGCGCGTCGAGCGTGTCGAACAGGCCGTTCTTGCCGCCGGTGATGACGACGTGGCGCTGCTGCCCGTCCACCTCGATATCGGCCAGCGTGCGTTCGAACACCCAGTCCAGGTCGTACTGGTCGTTGGCCTGGTGCTGGAAATACCACACCAGCTCGCCCGTGCGCGGACGGAAGGCGAGGGTGGAGTTGGTGAACAGCCCGTCGTTGTTCATGCCCGGCAGCACGTCGCGCACCGGGCCGGTATCGTATGTCTGCGCCACGCCCCAGAGGGCGAGGCCGGTGGCGGGATCGAAGCTGCCGCTGGTCCACACCGATCCGCCGTGGCGCTGGTCGTCGGGCAGGCCGTTCCAGGTATCGCCGCCGGGCGTGCCTTCGTGGGCGACGGTGTTGAAGTTCCACAGGTGCTCGCCGGTCTGGGCGTCGAAGGCGGCGATGATCGACCCGCCGTCACGCTGGCTGGCGAGGCCGATCATGGCCACGCCATCGGCCACCAGCGGGCCGCCGTTGCTGCGCGTGCCTTCGGCATCGGGGATCGCCACGTCCCACACCGGGCGCCCGGTGCGCGCGTCCAGCGCCATCATGTGCAGGTCGCTGGTGGCCATGATCAGCAGATCGCCCCACAGCGCGATGGTCTTCTTGCCCTGCATCAGCGTGCCTTGGGGCATCTGCCGCTGGTAGCGCCACAGCTGGCGGCCGGTGGCGGCATCGAAGGCGAACACCTGCTCGCCATATGCGTGGACGTACATCACCCCGTCGCGCACCAGCGGCTCTGCCATGGTGGGGCCGGGCGGCAGTGCCTGCGCCCAGGCGATGCCGAGGTCGCCCACGTTCTGCGGGGTGATCTGGCTGAGGGGGGAGAAGCCTTGCCCTGACTGGCTGCGTCGCCAGGCGGGCCATTCGTCGTCCGTGGGAGCCACCAGTTCGGCCTGCGTCACCGGCGTGTAGTGGTCCAGCGGGTTGGCGGGCGGATCGCGATGGGGGAAGGGATAGCGGCTGGAAATGCCCGGCAGTCCCAGCCCGCTGCCGCTTTCGTCGCCCGCGGCAGGCGCAGCAGGGATCGTGGCATCGGCCAGCACCACCGAGGCATCGCCGCCGTTCTCGGAGATGATCAGCGTCACCAGCGCGGCATAGGTCGCGCGGTCCAGCGTGCCGCCGCCTCCCGGCGGCATCGAGGTGGAGATGTAGTCGAGCAGGTTGCTGGCGGGCTGTTCGCCCCAGCGGGCAAGGAAGCCGGAACCCTTCAGCGCCCCGGCGAACTGGCCGCCCGAAAGGTCTGCCCCGTGGCACATGGCGCAATTGGCGGCAAAGGCCGCGCGCCCGGCTTCCAGCGGCGTCGACGCCTGCTGGGCATAGCCCGCGCCACCCAGCGCCAGGGCGCACAGGCCCGCCGCAGCGAGCAATCCGTTACCTGCCTTCATCGCCTTCCTCTCCCACAAGCAGGGCGACCCGCGCCGCTGCTAGTCTCCTGCAATCCCCAGTGGCCGCGCCACGCGTTCATCGTAGATCGCAGCGTAGAGCGCGGCCTTGGCATTGCCAATCCATGGGCCGACGCCCGAGCCATCGGCATCGAGCACCATCACCTCGTCCGGACCCAGTTCGCTGATCGGGGGCCAGTGCGGCAGGCCGCCACCGTTGGGGTTGCCGCTGGTGGCAAAGTTCACCCAGTAGCGCGCCACCTGGTCGGCGAAGGCTTCCTCGCGCGGGTTGCCGCACATCTGGTCCACCGACGATCCGCCGGGGAAGGTGCGCGGGGCGCAGAGATTGTCGAACACATAGGGGATTTCGGAAGTATGCGCCGCGCCCAGGTTTGCCCGGTCGGCATCGTAGGGCGGATCGTGGCGGAACCAGTAGTGATAGGCGTTGGGCGAAACTGCGCTCTGCTGCGTGGCATATTGCCGCATCAGCCAGGTCATGTTGTCGCCAAACGGCTGGGTGGAAACCCGCGCGGCATCGGCGTCGCTGGTGACGGGATAGGCGGCGCGCCCGGCCTCCACCTGTCCGCCCCAGCGGAACTGTTCGCCCTGCTGCCAGCTGGCCAGCGTGGCGGGCGGGCCGAAGGCGGCGGTGAAGCTGCCTTCATCCTCGTTGGAGCCGACCAGCACGTCGACCGGCAACTGCCGCCCTTCGGCAAAGGTGATCGCCAGGTCTTCGGGAATGATCCGCCCGTCGACGATCATGCCCTGGCCGCGCACCTGGGCGAAGATGTCGCTGGCGGGCAGGGCGCGCAGATCGGCCAGGCTGGTGGTGCCGAAATGTTCGGTCAATTGCGTGGCGGTCTGCTGTTCGGCGCGTTCGCGCGGCACCATCTGGCCGATGTTGAGGCCCTGGAAAGTGCCGCTTTCGGCAATCGCGCGGGCGAACAGGCCGCGTGCGGGCGGCGCGCCCACCAGCGCGGCGTTCATCGCGGAACCGGCGCTTTCGCCAAAGATGGTGACGCGGGCCGGATCACCGCCGAAGGCCGCGATATTGTCCTGCACCCATTGCAGCGCGGCCAGCGTATCGCCCAGCGCCTGGTTGCCCGAAGCGCCATCGCGCGCGGTCAGTTCCGGATGAGCGAAGAAGCCCAGCGCGCCCACGCGATAGTTGAACGTCACCACCACCACGCCTTGCCGGGCCAGCATGTCGCCCTGGCTGAACGGGGCAGATCCGCCGCCTTCGTTGTAGGCGCCGCCGTAGACCCACACCATCACCGGCAGGCGAGTCTGCGCGGTCGTGGCCGGAGTCCAGACGTTGAGATAGAGGCAATCCTCCGACGTGCCGGGGCTGTCGGGCATGTCGGTGGCCGAATTGACCGGGAACCGCTGCGGGGCGGGATTCTGCACGCAGGAATCGCCCCAGTGGTCAGCCATGCGCACGCCCTGCCAGTTGGCGGCGGGCTGCGGCTGTTCCCAGCGCAGATCGCCCACTGGCGGCGCGGCGAAAGGCAGGCCCTTGAACACCGTGATGCCCGGCGCGGCGGTCGACTGCACGCCGCGCACCCAGCCATTGGCCGTGCGCACCGGCCCTTCGGCAATATAGGGCGACGGCATGATCGACGAGACGTTGGCAGGCGGCGGCGGCGCGCTGGCGCAGGCAGTCACCCCGGCCAGCGCCGACACGGCCAGGGCGAGCCTGGTCAGACCTGTGCGCACCAGCTTACTCCAGCCCGCCGTTTTCACCCGACAGCTGCACGCCCGCGCGGCTGGCGTTGATGTAGTTGCGGATCTGCACGTCGCCTTCGTGGCAGGCGTATTCGAAGAACTCGTAATCGTTGTTGCGGGTCCATTCGAGGCGCGCGGTCCACGGCGCGGTGAACACCTGCGGATCGCTGTAGGTGATCTCGTAGGTGATCGCATCCGGCCCGGTCATGGTCAGCCGTTCGACCGAGCTGGCCTGGGTGCTGGTGGGGATGATGTTGAACGGCGGCACGCCCATGGTCGCCATGTTCAGCGGCGATCCGTTGCGGGCGTAGTGATCGGTGGTGGCGCTGTCGCCGCTCTGGATGTTGGTGGTTTCGATCACCAGGGTGTTGCCTTCCCACCAGCCGATCGACTGGCCCATCCAGGCTTCCACCCCGGCGGGCCAGCGGCGCGCGTCGGCTTCGGCCTTGTTGGCCACGATCGGGATCACGCGGGCATCGTGGATCATCTCCAGGCTGATCACCACCTGGCCCGGCGACTGCATCACGCGGATGCCGTTGTTGTAGCGGAAGGGGAACATCGAGGCGGGGAAGCCGCGGCTGACGCAGCGATCCCAGCTGTCGAAGTCGGTCACCCAGTTGTACTGGGTGTTGGGGGTCCAGCTGGTGCGGCTGACGCCCGGCGCCATGAAGTGCTGCGCCCATTCGGTAAGCGCGGGCAGCTGGCCATTGGCCGGGCTGACCAGCAGCGAGGTGCGGCGGCCCGAGGCATCCGATTCCACCCAGTGGCCAAAGCCGATGGTGCCGGCCTCGTCCTCCGCCTCATAGCGTTCGTCCGACCCGCTCGCCTGGCGCAGGCGTGCCTGGTATTCGTCATCGGTCAGGTAGAAGCGATCCCCGAACTGGGCCGGGCGCTGCATGGGGATGCTGGCGATATTGTCGATCGGCCACATGCCGCGCAGGTCCGGATCGCCCCAGCTGGTGCGCGGCGGATCGAAATCGGTCGGCACGGGTTGCAGCACGGTCAGGTCGGGCGCGTCCTGGCCCATGGCGGGCGCGGCCAGGGCCATCAGGCTGGCAGTCGCGATGGCGAGCGTTTTCAAAGCGGTGCGGGACATTTTCAAGTTCTCCTCAAAACTCAATTCTGCGTGTTCCGGCCCACCCCGCGACTGGCGGGGTCCATGGCCGGGGGCGGGGCCGCGTTGGGATCGACGGGGTCGACCATGCGGCCACGGGCATATTCCTGTTCGCGCTCAACCCGGTTGGCGACGATGTAGTTGCGCACTTGCACGTTGCCTTCGTGGCAGGCGTATTCGAAGAACTCGTAGCTCTCGTCGCGCGTCCAGTCGACGCGGGTGGTGAAGTCACCTTGCCAGATCACCGGGTCCGAATAGTGCATTTCGTAGGTGATGGTGTTCGGGCCGACCATGTGGAACCGTTCGGTCACCACCGCCTCGTCGCTCATCGGCGTGGTGTTGTTGGGCGGCACGCCGCGCGTGGCCATGTTGAACACGCTGGCGCCAGGCTGGACGTGATCGGTAACCACTTCCAGCGTGTTGCGATCCAGCCAGCGGCCCCGGCTGTTGCCGAACCAGCCCTGGATTCCGGCTGGCCATGGCTGGTCCTGCCCCGCCACCGGCACGATCCGCGTACCGAGCATCTCCAGGTTCAGCACCACAAAGCCGGGCGACTGGAAGATGCGGATTCCGTTGTTGTAGCGGAAGGGGAACATCGAGGCGGGAAAACCACGGGTGTTGCAGCGATCCCAGCTGTCGAAGTCGCTCGTCCAGTCGTAGGTCTGCCCGGCGGTCCAGCTGCTGCGCATCAGGGCCGAACGGCGAATGCCCTCCGGCGTGAATTCGGGCAGGCGGCCAGTGGCAGGTTCCACGATCATCGAGGTGCGGCGGCTGCCCGCCTCGTATTCGATCCAGTGGCCGAGGCCGATGGTGCCTCGCTCGTCCTCGCTCTGGTAGGCTTCCTCCAGCGCCTCGACGCGGCCCTGTTCGGCGGCGATCTCGGCCTCGGTCTTCCAGTAGCGATCGCCGTACTGTTCGGGCCGGTTCACCGGCAGTTCGGCAATGTCGTTGAGCGGCCAGGTGCCACGGAAATCGGGATCGCCCCAGCTGGTGGTGCCGGGCTGATAGGCATCCGATACGGGCGGCATGGTAGTCAGGTCATCCGGCACGCCCTGGGCCATGGCGGGCGCAGCCAGCAATCCTGCAAGGATGAACAGCGCGTGCCGCATCACTGGCTGCCTTCGGCAGCAGCAGCGGCGCGTTCGGCGCGGCTGGCCATGATGTAGTTGCGCACCTGCACATTGCCTTCGTGGCAGGCGTATTCGAACATGCCGTAATCGTCGTCACGCTGCCATTCGAGCCGGGCAGACCACGGATGGGTGAACACCACCGGGTCTTCCCAGGTGAATTCGTAGATGATCTGGTCCGGCCCCGTCATGTGGAACCATTCGGTCATCCGGGCGCTGGGGCTGACCGGCGTGTCGTTCTCGCGCGGGCTGCCGGTTGTGCCGATGTTGGTGGCGCTGGGGCCGGGGCGGAAATTGGTGGTGACCACTTCCAGCGTGTTGTGATCCACCCAGCGGCCGCGGCTGTCGCCCAGCCACTGGCCGATCTGCGCGGGGATATGCGCCGAACCGTCGGTGGGGATCATCCGCACTTCGTGGACCATCTCCATCTGCAAGGCGACCAGGCCCGGCGACTGGAAAATCCTCATGCCGTTGTTGTACATGAAGGGGAACATGCTGGCGGGCAGGCCGCGCGTGATGCAGCGATCCCAGCTGTCGAAATCGTCGACCCAGTCGAACTGCTGCCCGGCTGCCCAGGTCGAACGCATGGCGTCGGACAGGCGCTGGCCTTCGGGGGTATAGGCAGGCAGCCGGCCATCGGCCGGCGCGGTGATCCAGCTGGTGCGGCGGTTGGCGGCGGCGACTTCGGCCCAGTGGCCGATGCCCATGGTGCCGCTCTCGTCCTCGTTCTGGTACCGCTGTTCGAGGGCTTCGACCGCCTCGGTGCGACTGGCGTATTCCTCTTCGGTCAGCAGCTGGCGGTTGCCCTGCGCGGGGTCACGCTGGAAGGGCGTGCGGCCATTGAGGTGGTCGATCGGCCAGCCGCCGCGGAAATCAGGCTCGCCCCAGCTGGTGAGCGCGGGCTGGTAGTCGTTGGAAGCCGGGGGCAGCTGCGTCAGGTCTTCGTCCTGCGCCGCTACGCCAGCACTCCAGGCCACGGCCAGCAGCAGGGCAAGCCGCCGACCCATCACTGGCTGCCCTCGGGCAGGGCGAAGGTGACGTAGCGGCTCGGCCCCGGCTCGGGCAGGCCAAGCCCGCCCAGGAAGTGGCCCACGCCGCCCACCGGCACGGTGATGTATTCGCGTCCGTTGACTTCGTAGACCGCCGGAACGCCTTCGGTGCCGGCGTCGAACCGGTGTTCCCACAGCACTGCGCCGGTATCGGCGTCACGGGCGCGGAAGGCGCGGTCCGATGCGGTGTTGACGAAAAGAAGCCCGCCGCCGGTGGCCACCGGGCCGCTCCGCGGGGTCTGCGCGCCCACGCCGGTAATTCCCTGTTCCTCCAGCGTCATGATCTCGCCATTGGGGATCGAATAGAGCTGTTCGCCCGTGTTCATGTCATAGGCGGTGAGGTTCGAGAACGGCGGCTTGATCGCCACCATCCCGTTCGATTGCAGCATGAAGTCGACCGGCCAGCGATAGGGCAGATCCTCGCCCGTGGCATTGGGCATGGCTTCCAGCGCAGAGGCACGGGTATCGGCCTGGATGCGCAGGCCCAGCGGCAGTTCGCGGCTGACCACGTAGAGCCGCTGGCGTTCGGGATCGACCGCCACGGTGCCCCAGTTCGCCCCGCCGTTGTGGCCGGGGAAGGCGATGGTGCCCTGAATGCTGGGCGGCATGAAGGGGCCGCCGTGGCGCCAGGTGGCAAAGCGTTCGCGCAGCGCCTGCTGGTCCGCTTCGGGCAGGTAGGGGTTGATGTCGGCTTCGGTGAATTCCTGCCGCATAAACGGCTGCGGCCAGCTGGGGATCGGCTGGGTCGGACTGGCGTGTTCGCCCGGCACGTCGCTGGCCGGCACGGGGGTTTCGACGATCGGCCAGATCGGCGTGCCGTCGCGGCGGTCGAAAGTGAAGATCGTTCCCCACTTGGTGGCCTGGATGACGATGGGAATCCGCTCGCCATTGCGAGTGATCGTCATCAGCTTGGGGGCCACCGGCAAGTCGAAGTCCCACAGGTCGTGGTGCACGGTCTGGAAGTGCCACACCCGCTCACCCGTCTCGGCGTTCAGGGCCACCAGCGAATTGGCGAACAGGTTGTCGCCTTCACGGTTGCCGCCGTAGAAGTCATAGCGCGCAGTGCCGGTGGGGATGAACACCAGCCCCAGTTCGGTGTCCACCGTGCTTTCCGACCAGTTGTGGCCGCCGCCCACCAGGTTGTGTTCGTTGGCGGGCCAGGTGTCATAGCCGTATTCGCCTTCGCGTGGCACGGTGTGGAACACCCATTTCAGCGCGCCGGTGCGAATGTCGTAGGCCTGGATATCGGCCGGGGCAGAGGCATAGTCGTATGCGCCCGCGGGCAGGCTGATGATGATGGTGTCGCGGTAGATGCGGCCCGGATTGTTGGTCTGCAAGGGGCCGCCGGGAGGGGTAACGTCGTCGGCCAGCGCAGCGCGCAGGTCCACCCCGCCATCGGTGCCGAAGCTCTGGATCACCTCGCCCGTGGCGGCATTGACCGCGCGCAGCACGCCGTTGTTGATCACCATCAGGCGCTCGTCACCCGCGCCGTCGCTCCAGTAGTTGACCCCGCGCACGCCGATGCGGCCCGCCAGGTGCGATTCCCACAGCTGCGTGCCGGTGGCCGGATTGAGCGCGACCAGCTGGCCCGCGCCGTTCTGCACATACATCCGCCCGCCCGCGACAACCGGGCTGAACAGCGGCGGCGTGCCGTCGCCGGTGGGGAATTCCCAGGCCACTTCCAGCTGGCTGACATTGCTGCGGTTGATCTGGTCGAGCGAGGAATACTGCGAGGAATCGCCGCCACCCAGGTATCCATCCCAGCCTTCGTAGTCGAAACTGGCCCCCGCTTCGTGCGCGGCAGAGGCAGTCTGCGCCGCACCGGTGGTGGCGCAGGCGCCCAGGGCAAGGCCCATGGCACTGGCGAGCAGCAAGCACAGGGCAGGGCGGTGGCGGCGGATCGAGTGCTTCAAGCGGATGCTCCCAGTGTCGCGCGGCCTTGGGCGGCCGTCATTCGGCAAACTGCCTAGACCGATTGCACCCCCTTCGCCAAGGGTGAAACGGCACCGAGATTGATAAAATCCGAAAGTTTCGGACAGACGCAATCTGTCTATTCGCTTGCCGGTTCGCTTTCCTGCATGGCGTGGCCTGCCACGCTGCCCTGCGGCGTGGCGGCAGCGCCTTCCAGCGGGCGTTCCTGTTCGCCTGCCTCGGTATAGATGGTCGACGTGGTCATGGCCCCGCTCGCCACCAGCCGCAGGGTGACGGTGGACATCGAACGGTTTTCCCAGAACCAGCCGTGGATGCCGGTGAAGGCGGGGGTGTAGATCCCGCCCATGGCCTCTGCATCGCCAATGCCATAGCTTTCGGTCAGGTCTGTGCCGCCTTCGAAGGGGTGGGCGTGCATGTCGTAATGCAGCGGCGCGCTGGCTTCCCAGCGGAAGGCGATCGGCTGGCCTTCGGGGATAGTGTACTTGAATTCCACCGATTCGAAGGGGGCCAGTTCGACCTCCCAGCTGTCGCTGACGCCGGGCAGCGGGTCGGGGGCGGTCTCGGACGGGCGCAGCACTTCCTGCTGTTCCATCCGTAGCTGGCCGCGCTCGGTTTCCGGCCCCACCGGATCGGCAATTTCGGTCAGCCCCAGTTGCGCGCCCACGCCGGTGGGATCCCAGCCGGTTTCGGCGGGCAGCACCACCAGCACGGCCAGCGCCGCCCCGGCGACCAGCACGGCACTTGCGATCAGCGGGGTCTTGCTCATGACGACAGGTATCCTTCCACTTGGTATCCGGTCAGCGCCAGGCCGACCATTATCAGCAGCACATTGGCCGCCCAGGCATAACGGGTAAAGCTGGGGCGATGGCGCCAGGCAGCAAGCAGCGAGACGACCAGCGCCAGCACGATCACCTGCCCCAGTTCCACCCCCACGTTGAAGGCGATGAGGTTCGCCAGCAAGCCGTTGGGCGAAATGCCCAGGTCCTGCACCTTGGTGGCCAGGCCCAGCCCGTGGAACAGCCCGAACACGAACACCGCCAGCCGCGCGTCCACCGTCCAGCCAGCCTTCTTCAACAGGCCGATGTTCTCCGCCCCCTTGTACACCACCGAAAGGCCGATGATCGCGTCGATCACATGGGAATTGGCACCCGTACCCAGCAGCACGCCGCCGATCAGGGTGATCGAGTGGCCAGCCGCGAACAGCGAGGCGTAGAGCAGCACGTCCTTCAGCCGGCGCAGGAAGAATACCACGCCGACCAGGAAGGCAATGTGATCGTAGCCCGTCACCATGTGCTTGGCGCCCAGGTACATGAACGGCACGATCGCCGGGCCATCGGTCCCCGCGACGAAGGCCCGGTCGCCTTCGGCCACGTCGTGTGCCATGGCGGCCAGCGGCGTCAGCAGCAGCACCGCGAGCAGCGCAAGCCGGGCGGGGGGCAGCACGCGGGTCACAGCGAAATCCCGACTTTCGGCGCCAGTGCCACCATGCCCAGATAGAGCAGCGCGGTCAGCACGCAGCCTGCCGCCAGCGCCAGCCAGAGGGGATGGCCCTGCCGCAGCAGGTACGGCACCAGCAGGAACATCGGCAGCGATGGCAGCACGAAGTAGAATGTGGCGCTGGCATGGTTCGCCAGCCGCACCGGATCGCGGGTGTCGTGCCACAGCCAGATCATCGCCAGGATCGAGACGAGCGGCAGCGAAACGATCAGCGCGCCTGCGCCCGGCCATCGCCGCGCGACTTCGGAAGCGATCGCGATGATAACGCCCGACAGCGCCGCCTTGATCAGCAGGTAACCCATCCGCTGGCTACTGGGCGGTCGAGACGTCGTCGACCGTCGCGCCTTCGGCAGCCAGTTCCTCGGGCGGATAGGCGCGGTGGCAGGCGTCACACACGCGGTATAGGGTATAGCCGGTATCGTTGAGGATGGCGTCGGTATCGCGATCCTCCACGGTCTGTTCGGCCGCCTTGGCGGCATCGACCAGGCCGCGCGCATAGGCCATCCAGTTGTCGCCGCGCCCGTCGGCATAGGCGGGGGTCTGCAACAGTTCGCCCAGTTCCTGCAAATGCTGGGTGGCGGTGCGGACTTCGGCCCATTCGGCGTCGGTTTCGGGCTGCCATTCGCGGAACACCGGTTCGCCGTCGACCAGCTCGCTGGCCGCGCCGACCGAGTTCCAGTAGACTTCTGCCGTGGGCTGCACATCCTGCGCCATCAGCTGCTGCACCGTCCCCTGCGGCGGCACTTCGGGTTCCGACGAACACGATGCCGCCAGCAAGAGGGCAGGCGCGAGGATGAAAAAGTCCGGCTTCATGGTTTCTCTCCAGCGACTCACATGCACGGTTGTAACCCGTGTTTGTGCGTGATAGTGGCGCGCCTTGTTGACAATGTCCAATTTTTCCACGGTTGGGGCGGCGCGATAAATCTGCGGTAAAGCTTGACTCGGTTAGAGCGGATGTCAACGGGGGCACAGGCAGGAACCCGCCCCCACAACGGATTTCTCAAGGGATGGATTTGCACATGGCTGTTTCGGCTAAGAACTTCGGCAAGATCGCGCTGGTGGCGCTGGGCGTGGTGGGAATGGCCACCCCGATCTACACCATGGCGCAGGATGCCCCCGCTCCGCTGACCGACGCGGAAGTCACCGCCAGCCGCGCGCTGTTCAGCCAGTACGGGTGCAGCGCCTGTCACGCCTTTGCCGATGGCGGCGGCACCGGCCACATCGGCCCCTCGCTCGATGGCAATGCCTCGCTGACCGTGGACTATGTGACGCAGACCGTCAGCAACGGGCAGGGCGCCATGCCCAGCTTCGGCGGGATGCTGAGCGAGCAGCAGCTGGCCACGCTGGCCCGCTACATCGTGGAAAAGAAGCGCTAGGGTTCAACCCCGGCTTCCGGTTCGAGGAGAAGGGGGCTTTGCGGCCCCCTTTTTCTTGCCTTCAGTTCTGGCCGTCAGTTTTGGCCGCGCGCGGTGCGCGAATTGGGGCCGACCTGCGCGAAGTAGTTGGTCACCCCGTCGGGATCGTTCAGCCACACGGTCGTGAGGTCAAACCCGGCCAGCCGGTTGAGCGGGGTTTCCACCGTCACCCCGCGATGCGCCCCGCGCGCCGCCGCCAGCGGGGCATCGCTGACCACGTACTGCATCCCCGCGCTGCCGTTGTCGGGGTGCTGATTGTCGCCCAGGTGATAGAGCAACACGAAGCTTTCGCCGCGGCGATAGGGGTAGAAGGTCGTCCCCATGATCGGCGCTTCCACCGGGTCGAGTTCATCCAGCCCCACGAATTCGCGATAGAAGGCGCGGCTTGTCTCGATGTCGGAGACGTTGATGCCCACGCCCACGCCATCGTCCGAATGGTCCTGCGCCTCGGGCCGGATCAGCAGCACGATGTCGAACCCGGCGGGATCCTGCACCAGGGCCTGCGACAGCCCGTCGGGCCGTTCGACGAATGCGGGCGCGGCAAAGCCTGCATCGGTGAAACGCTGGCTCACCACGGCCTGATCGGGGTAGGACAGCACGAAGAAGCGGATGCCGGTACCGCCGCGATATCCGCCCTCCAGGTCGTAGAGGCGGTTGCCCTGCTGACCCGCGGACAGCTTGACCTGCCCCGAACCCACGCCGGTCAGGATCATCTGCTGGGTGGCGGTAAGCTGGATCGGGTTGAGCGAACGCAGGCTGAGCGCCTCGGTATAGAAACGCACCATGTCGGCGGTCAGCTCGCGCGGGAAACGGCGGAACACGTTGAGCGAATTCTGCGCGAAGATATCGGCGTTGCTCGCTTCCAGCTGCTCCGCAGTCAGCGCGCCGGGGGCATAGGCGAGATCGGGGCTGGTCTGCATTACCGCGCCTTCGGGGGTGCGCACCTCTCCCGCCTGCTGCGCCTGCGCGGCGCAGGCGGTGAGCGATAGGGCGGCGGCGGCCAGGATCATGCGCATCGGGTTATTCTCCATCAGGCCCGCTATCGTCCGGCAAGGCCCAGACGATCAGGCTTTCGTTGTTGAGCGGGCCGTTCGATCCCATCAGCGGCGCGCCGTAGCCCGATCCGCCTGCCACCACGGCCACGTATTGCCGCCCGTCCGCCCCGCGATAGCTCATCGGCACGGTGTTGGCGGCATATTGCAGCTGTTCCTGCCACAGCACCTCGCCAGTGGCGGCATCGAAGGCGCGGAACATCCTGTCGTCGGTGGCGCCGATGAACACCAGCCCGCCCGCCGTCACCATCGGCCCGCCGAAGGTGTTGTTGGACCCCGTTTCCGCCTTGTCAGGCCCCAGTTCGGGCGTGGTTCCCAGGGGCGTGGCCCAGGCGATCTGCCCGGTATTGCCATCGACCGCGATCAGCCGGCCCCAGGGCGGGCGGATGCAGGGCAGGGTGACGCGGTGGCCATCCTCGGCGGTGAAGCTGGCGGAAAAGCTGGAATAGGCACCCGGTCCGCTGAGCGATCCGCGGTCATAGGGCTGGGTGGAACCCACCGCCCCGCGCCCGTAGTCGCCATTCGGATCGCGCGCCTCGATCCAGCCGATGGAGCCGCTTTCGGTGGTGTTGATGTAGACATAGCCGGTGGTGGGATCGGCCGCGCTGCCGCCCCAGTTCGATCCGCCGTTGTGCGGCAGGTTGATGCTGGCGCGCGGAGGATCGCCTTCCTCGTGCAGGAAGAAGGGGGTGAAGGGGCCGGAATTGAAGAACCGCCCGCCGTAACTGTCGAGCAGGGCATGGCAGGCGGCGACGTGTTCGGCATTGGTATCCGCCTCGGTCACCACGTCATCGGGCGTCCACCACATCCGGCTGAGCGGTTCGGGCGCTACCGGGATCGGCTGGGTGGGGGAATACCATTCGCCCGGCACATCGGCAGCGGCCACCAGCATCTCGTTCACGCCATGCACCGGCTCCCCGGTGCGGCGGTCGAGGATGTACATCAGCCCCGGCTTGCCGGTTTCGGCCAGGGCCGGGATCGTCTCGCCGTTCACTTGCAGGTCGAGCAGCACGGGCGGGGCGGGCAAGTCCCAGTCCCACAGATCGTGGTGGATGGTCTGGAAGTGCCAGCGGTATTCGCCCGTGTGCAGGTCTACCGCCACGATCGAGTTGCCGAACAGGTTGTCGCCCGGCCGGTCGCCACCCCAGTAGTTGGGGCCGGGGCTGCCCAGCGTCATGTAGAGCAGGCCGCGCTCCATGTCGGCGCTGGCATACCATACCCACATGTTGGCACCCGGCCGATCACGCCAGCCTTGGTCGAGCCAGCTCTCGTGGCCCACCTCGCCCGGCTGCGGCACGGTGTTGAAGCTCCACAACTGCCGCCCCGTCACCGCGTCATAGGCGCGGGTATTGCCCAGCGGTCCGACCGACAGTTCGGGGGTGGAGGCGCCCAGCACCAGCACGTCTCCGAAGATGCTGGGCGGATAGGAATAGCGCACGTCGAAATCGACCCGGCCATGCTCGCCAAAATCGTCCACCAGTTCGCCGGTGGCGGCGCTGATGGCGACGATCTGGTTGCCGCCGTTGTAGTACAGCCGCGCGCCGTGGCTATGGTCGCCCGGCCAATAGGCTACATGGCGGCGAATGGTGGTTTCGGTAACGGCGTGCCGCCAGATCTCGCGCCCGGTATCGGCTTCCAGCGCCACCACGGCATTGCCCAGCGGCAGGTACATGACGTTGTCGATCACCACCGGCACCGTGCCTGCCAGCACCAGCCCGCCGCCTTCGGGGCGCAGGCGGAATTCCCAGGCGCGCTGCAACTGGCCGACATTGCTGCGGTTGATATCCGCCAGCGGGGCATAGCGTTGCGCTTCGGCGGTGCGGGCATAGACCGGCCAGTCGCCGTCAGGCACCTGTTCCTGGGCCGACGCGGGAACGGCAATGGCACTTGCCAGCAGGGCGATCGCAAACCTCATTCCCTTTCCTCCTCGGCAGCGCGGCGCGCGGCTTCGCTCAAGACATAGGCGCGTATTGCTTCGGCATCGCCGGCGCTCATCCACGGGGCAAAGCTGATCATCCCGCGATCCGCCAGAATGCCGTCGATCACCACGGCCTTCCACGCATTGGCATCGGTGGCGACGGGGGATCGCAGCAGGTTGGGGTTCACCGGCCCGTTGTGGCAGATGGTGCAGAAGGCGAACCAGTTGGCCTGGCCCGTGGCCAGCGTCGCGGCATCAAACGTCTCGTCGGTCGAGGCATAGGGCGCCGGTTCCTGCGGCGGCAGCGGGGTGTAGCTGGCATCCCCATCCAGCCGGAACACGAACAGCATCCCGTTGGGCGGCGGGCGGCGCATCCAGTCGCTCTGGCTGGCCATGCCCATGGAGCCGCCATATCCCGCCATGATGGCGACGTACTGCACGCCGTCCACCGCATAGGAAATGCCGCCCGCCACGATTCCGCGCTCGGTCTGGAACGACCACAAGGGCGTGCCGTCCTCGGCATTGTAGGCGTTGAAGGTGCCATCGGGCAGGCCCTGGAACACCAGGTTGCCGCCGGTCGCCAGGGTGCCGCCGTTCCACGGCCAGTCGCGTTCGATGGACCAGCGGGCCTGTTGCGCCACCGGATCCCAGGCCAGCAGGTAGCCCTTGGTATTGGCGGTGACATAGGCGCGCCGCGCTTCGGGCGTATCCCCCGGCACCAGCCCGGCGGGCGGGGTGAGGAAATTGACCCCGGTGTTCCACCGGCCGATGTGGCGCGTGTAGCCGGCATTGTCTTCATAGGCAGAGGGCGTCTGCATGGCGGGAATGTAGACGAGGCCGGTCTGCGGGCTGTAGCTCATCGGGTGGAAGGCGTGCGCGCCCAGCCCGCTGGGGGTGACAAGGTAAGGCGCGTGGGCAAAGCGCGCGGCGGGAAGTTCCACCGGGCGGCCGGTTTCCATGTCGATCCGCTCGGCCCAGTTCTGCCGGGCATAGGGTTCGGCACTGACGAGCGAACCGTCGCGGCGATCAACGATGTAGAAGAACCCGTTCTTGGGCGCCTGCATCACCACCGGCACATCCTCGCCGTGCACCTGCATGTGGGTCAGCGTCATCTGCTGGGTGGCGGTGTAGTCCCAGGTTTCGCCTGGGTTTTCCTGATAGTGCCACTTGTATGCGCCGGTGTCGGGATCGAGCGCCAGGATCGAGGTGAGGAACAGGTTGTCCCCCTGGCCATTGCTGCGCACGCGATAGTTCCACGGGCTGCCATTGCCCACGCCCACCAGCAGCTGGTCCAGCTCGGCATCGTAGACGATCGAATCCCACACGGTGCCGCCGCCGCCCAGCTCCCACCACTGGCCGTGCCAGGTATCGCCTGCGAACTGTGCGAACACGGCATCGCTGGCCGCGCCGTCCGGCCCGTCCGCCGGATTGCCCGGCACGGTGTAGAACCGCCAGACCAGGTCGCCGCTGTCGGTATCGTAGGCCGAGACATAGCCGCGCACGCCCAGCTCCGCGCCCGAATTGCCGATGATCACCTTGTCGCGCACCACGCGCGGGGCGCCGGTGATGGTATAGGGCTGCGACTGGTCCACCGTGACCACGTCCCACAATTCCTCGCCCGTGGCCGCGTCCAGCGCGATCAGCCGCCCGTCCAGCGTGCCGATGAAGACCTTGCCTTCCCACACCGCAACCCCGCGATTGACCACGTCGCAGCAGGCATAGGCGCCATGCGCGCCATCGACTTCGGCATCGTAACGCCACAGCACTTCGCCGGTGGCCGCGTTGAGCGCCAGCACCTTGTCCCAGGCGGTGGAGACGTACATCACCCCGTCCACCACGATGGGCGTGGCTTCCTGCCCGCGGTTGGTGTCGAACTCTACCGTGTAGGCCAGCCCCAGCCGGTCGACGTTCTCGGCATTGATCTGGTCGAGCGGGCTGAACCGGTCCTCGTTCCAGGTGCGGCCGTGGCTCAGCCAGTTGTCGGGATCATCGTCGGCGGCCAGCAGGCGTTCCTGCGTGACATTGCCCATGTCGTGGCCCATGTCGGACGCGTCCGTGCAGGCAGCCAGCAAGCTGGTCGCCGCCAGACCGGCCAAGACGAGCAATTTCCGTGCGATCATCCCTCTCTCCCAGTCCGGTGGATAGGGCGAGGGTGCGCATGAGTCTATCGGGCAAAGTCAATTTGTGGGCGGGATCGGGCGCTGATCGGGTCCGATAGGCACGACCACGTCGGCCCGGCCGGGCATTTCTTCAAGCATGTGAAGAGTCAGCCGTTCGTAGTGCGCGCAGAAGCGGGCGAGGGCAGCGTCGTCCATCAGGCCGGGGGCCTGCGGATCGCGCGCACGCAGCTTGGCTTCCTGCACGGCGCGGTTGCGGCGGACGGCGTCGAAGCCGCTTACCTTGAGCATAACCAGCAGGTCTGCCTGATCGAACAGCCGGGCATAGTCTGCGGCCAGCCAGTGGTTCACCAGGCCGCGCCACAGGCCGTCGGGGTCTTCGTCGCGCTCCAGATCGTTCACGGGCTGCGCCAGTGCGGCATCGCTCTGCGGCCTGGCGCCCATGCACCAGCCTTCGATCAGCAGCACGTCCACCGGGCCGGTGATTTCCTCGCCAGCGGGGGCGCGGTCGTCGCGCGCCTTGTCGAAGCGGGGGAGGGTGAAGCTGCGGCCCGCCAGCACGGCCTCGACAATGTCCAGCCCCATGGTGACGGCATGGGTGCCGGGAACGCCTCGGGTGGCGAACAGCGGGTGGACCTGCTCTGCCACTTGCAGGCGTTCGGCCCTGGTCAGGTAGAGATCGTCAAGCGACAGGGTGACGGCGCGCAGCTGCCGCCGCGCCAGCAGCAGTTCGAGGAACCTGCAAAGCGTGCTCTTGCCAGACCCTTGCGCGCCATTGATCCCCACGATCAGCGGCGTGCGGCTGGCGGCCATGCGGGCAATGCGGGTGGCGAGCGGTTGCCAGTACCGATCGACCACCTCACCATAGCCGGCGGGCAGTCCCTCGGCGGCGATCAGCTGGGTAACCGGGTCACTCATGCCACGCGATCTGGCAGGTCCGCTCCCTTGGCGAAAGCCTCGATATTGGCGAGCGCGCGATTGCCCATCGCCACGCGGGTTTCCTCGGTGGCGCTGCCCAGGTGCGGCAGGAGGACGACGTTCTCCAGGTCGAGCAGGGCGGCAGGCACCTGCGGTTCGTGCGGATAGACGTCGAGGCCCGCACCCGCCAGGTGGCCCGAGCGCAGGGCTTGGGCCAGCGCATCGTGGTCCACCACCTGCCCGCGGGCGGTGTTGATCAGGTAGCTGCCCGGCTTCATTGTCGCGATTGCCGCAGCGTCGATCAGGTTCGCCGTCTCGCCGCCGCCGGGAACGTGGAGCGAGACGAAGTCCGACATGGCCAGCAGGCTGTCGAGGTCCGCACAGAAATGCGCCCCCAGCGCCGCCGCCTCCGGGCGAGGGCTGCGTGCGAAATAGGCGATGGTCATGCCGAACCCGTGGTGCGCCCGCGCCGCCGTTGCCTGCCCGATCCGCCCGAAGCCGACCACGCCCAGCACCTTGCCCTTCAGCGCCGATCCGATCAGGTGTGTGGGCCGCCAGCCCGTCCACTGGCCGCCGCGCAATTCCCGCTCGCCTTCCCCCGCGCGCCGCGCCGCCATCAGCATCAGCGTCAGGGCGAGGTCGGCTGTGGCATCGGTCAGCACGCCGGGGGTATTGGTGACGGCAA
Organism: Erythrobacter sp.; assembly: GCA_020446625.1. Lineage (GTDB taxonomy): Bacteria > Pseudomonadota > Alphaproteobacteria > Sphingomonadales > Sphingomonadaceae > Alteraurantiacibacter. The sequence continues at coordinate 5,827 of JAGREI010000098.1, read as the reverse complement.
TGCCAGCCGCTTTGGCGGCGGCAATGTCGATATGATCGTAGCCGACGCCGTAGTTGGCGATCAGCCGGCAGCGGTTGCCAGGGGCAAAGATCGCGGCCGGCAATCGGTCCGAAACGGTGGGCGCGATCACGTCGAAGGTACCCATGGCTGCGCTGAGGTCAGCCTCGGTTAGAGGGCGGTCTGCCTCGTTCAGCACCACATCAAACCGCTCGCCCAGCGCGCGCTCGACCGCTTCTGGCCAGCGCCGCGTGACGAGTACGCGCACTGGCTGCATCAGGCCGGCTTGCCGATCTTCTGCGTTTCCGCCTGCGTCGAGGCAGGGCCGGTGTTGCGCTTGTAGATCCCGCCCTGGCCCGCCGCGCGGTTGAACAGGTCGACATCGCCGGGGCGCTGTTCCAGCCCGAAGATCGGGAACAGGCCGGGATGCTCGCCCAACCCGTCATACAGCGCGCAGACCCGCTCCACCCAGGGGCGCAGCGGATCGTCGCTGGCCAGCGCCGGGGTCTGCGCCAGCGAGGCGAGCCAGAGGAAGCCGCCGATGATCCGGTAATCGGCATAGTTGGGGCTGCTGCCGCCCAGAAAATCGTTTTCGCGCAAGGCCATGCGCAGCGGTTCGAGCGCGGCGGAAATGCCCGCCAGCCGGTTCTCGCGGCCCGCCTGCACGTCCTCCAGCGCGGCCCCCAGGATCACCGCGCGCGAGCTGGTGACGTATTCCTTGTCGTGCTCGTAGCAGACATCGCGATAGTCGGCGCAGTAGCTGCGCATCCACGGCCCCACCGCCGCGCCCCAGAACCACGCGTCCAGCGCCCTGGTCAGCACGGCCACGCTTTCGTGCGGGATCAGCAGGGGGCGATCGGGGTAGGTTTCGTCGAGGTATTCGACGATGCCCCAGCTATCGAGCACCCACTTGCCATCGTCGACGATGGCAGGCAGCCGCTCGGTCATGCCGCCGGTGCGGTTCATGATGCCGGTGAAGCCGCCCTCCACGATATCGAGATCGAAGCCCTTGTGCCGGACCGCGAACTTGGTGGCCCAGACGAAGGGGCTGATCGTCGCCCCGGTGGAAACTTGCAGGTCGTAGAAGGTGATCGTGTTGTTGGCGGCCATGGCGCGGCTCCTCTCTTTTCGGGCCGTGCTAGACCCATTTCGGGCAGAGTCAACGAGTCGCGATCATGCGAGCTTGGCTTCTTCCAGCTTCACCAGGTGCCACAGCGTTTCCAGCACCGGCGCGGCCACGCCTGCGGCCCTGGCTGCGGTAACGATAGCGCCGTTGATCGCGTCCACCTCGGTACGGCGCCCGGCGTGCAGGTCTTGCAGCATCGAGGGTTCGTGGTCGGCATGGTCGATCATGCTGACTTCGGTCAGGTCGTGGATCGGCTGCGGGTCGATCGGCACGCCGCTGGCATAGGCGACGGCCACGCCTTCATCGACGGCGGCGGTGATCGTGGCGCGCGATTCGGGGTTCGCGCCGAGGAAGCCCGGCGTCCGGCGGGTGAGGGCGCAGAGCGGGTTCATGGTGGCGTTGAACACCGCCTTGGACCAGATCACCTTGTGGATTTCCGGATCGAGCACGGTTTCGAGGCCACCCGCGGTCAGCGCCCCGGCCACCTCGGCGGCAAAGGCGGGATCGCCGCCGAAGGCCGGGTAAAGCTTCGAATATCCATCACCATGGCTGCGGATGCGGCCCGGCCCCACCAGGTCGCTGGGCAACATGCTGGCCCCCACCATCACCCGGTCATCCGAGACGAAACCTGCCAGCCGCCGATCGTTGCCAAGGCCGTTCTGGAGCGAAAGCAGGTGGGTCTGCGGGCCGATGGCGGCAGCAATGCCTTCGAGCGCGGCCTGGGTATGAAATGTCTTGGTGAAGACCGGCACCAGATCGGCCACGTCGCGCACATCGGTGGGCAGGGCGGCGGGCAGGGCGGCGCGGATCGGCAGGCGTTCCGTGCCGCTGCGCAGGTCCAGTTCCAGCCCCTGGGCATTGATCGCGGCGACGTGCGCGGCGTTCACGTCCACCAGCGTTACGTCATGCCCTGAACGGTGGAAGGCTGCGCCGAACAGGCAGCCCATGGCGCCCGAACCAAGGATCACGACCTTCACAGCAGGCCATCCAGCCAGGTGGGAGCCAGCAATGCGATCAGCTTGTTGTCGATGGCCTTGCCCTCGGCCCGCGCCTGGGCAACCACCGTGGCCATGTCAGCCAGCCTGACCCGCCGCACGGTAATGTCCTCGCCCGGCAGCCCGCCGCCTTCGCCCACCTTGGTCAGGCCCCTGGCCAGCAGCAGGGTGAAGGTCTCGCTGGTCATGCCGGGGCTGGAAACGAATTCGCCCAGCACCCGCCATTCGCTGGCGGCATAGCCGGTTTCCTCGATCAGTTCGCGCCTGGCGCTGTCGAGGTGATCCTCGTCCTCTGCGCCGTCTTCGTCTCCGATCAGCCCGGCGGGCAGTTCCAGGCAGACGCGGTCTATCGGCAGACGGTATTGTTCAACCAGCACCACCTCGTCCCCGTCGATCGGCAGGATCACTGCTGCGCTGATATCGCGCGCGCGGCTGACATATTCCCAGCGGCCCCGGCGCTTGGCGGTGATCCACTTGCCTTGCCAGGCAATCTCTTCGGGCTGCTGTGCATCTTCGGCGGACATGACGCCGGGCTATCGCAGCGTCACAGTTCGATCAAGCGATCCGGCAATTCGTTCTGGTCGCCCTCGGCGCGCGGGAAATGCTGCGCCAGCACCTTGCCCACGTCGCGCACGCCTGCGGCGATGCCATGCGCGACATTGTCCTTGCTGACGTGCGCCAGCATATCGGCCATGGCCTCGCCCCACACATCCTGTTCGACCATCGAGTGGATCGCCTCGTCCGCGACGATTTCGGCGCGATGTTCGCGCATCGAGAGATAGAGTAGCACGCCGGTGCGGCCGTGGGTGCGCCGCTCTGCGCCCACCTTGAAATGCTTGATCGCGCGCTGGCGCACGCGGCGCGACTTGATCGGGCCGGGGACCAGCCAGAAGCGCAGGCGCGGGATCAGCAGGATCAGCCAGACGCCCAGGAACTTGAGCAGGCCCAGCCCCACCACCAGGCTGGCGAACTGGCCCAGCGTCCATTCGTGTTCGCCCCAGTTGCCGGCAAACAGCCAGTCCCACTTGGCCGTGGCAATATCGGGGAATGCGACCAGCACGCTCATCGCGGTAAAGCTGGCGACGGCGGCCCAGAACAGCGCAATATCCGAATAGCCATCGGATTCCTCGGCAATCACCGGCACGATCTCGCCGCTGGTGTGCAGTTCGGCTGCGGCCACTGCGTCGGAGACGATCTTGTGGTCGGCCTCGCTCATCATGCCCATGTCACCAGCCTCGCCTTACCATCCGCCGGAGGCGCCGCCGCCACCCGACATGCCGCCGCCGAAGCCGCCGAAGCCACCTCCGCCGCCGCCACCACCGCCGCCGAAGCCGCCACCGCCGCCCCAGCCGGAATGGCTGCTGTCGGACAAGCCGCGTCCGATGGCCTTGCCCGCTTCCCACAGCACGATGTTGCCGATCGCCCCGCCGGCCCCGCCATAGCGGCGATGCCGGCTGCCGGAGATCGCCGGGAGCACGAAGAAGAAGAAGATGAAGGCCAGCCAGATCAGCGTTCCGACCGGGAAGCCGCCGCTCTCGCGCTCCTGCTTGGATGCCGCCTCCTGCGCTTCGGCAATGGCGACCGCGTCCTCGGGCGAATTGGCGAGGTGAGCGAGGATCGCGGCCACGCCCTGTGTCACGCCGCCATCGAAATCACCTTCGCGGAAGCGCGGGGTGATCACGTCGTTGATCACCCGCCCGGCCATGATGCCGCCGAAATAGGGGTGGAGGCCATAGCCGACCTCGATCCGCATCTTGCGATCGTCGCGCGCGATCAGCAGCAGCAGCCCGGTATCGCGCTGTTCGCCGCCGATGCCCCAGTCGGTGAACAGGGCGGTGGCGTAGGATTCGAGGTTGGCCCCTTCCAGCGATGGAATGGTGGCGATGATGATCGCGTGGCCCGTTTCGCGGTTGTAGTCGCGCAGTTGCTGGTCAAGCTGCGCCTCGGTCGCGGGCGAAAGGATGTTCGCGCCGTCATACACCGGCCCATCGGGGCGCGGCGGGAAGTTGTAGGTCTGTGCGCTGGCCATGCTGCCAAACGCCAGCAGCATGGCCACCGCGAAAATCGCGGCAAGCCAGCGCAGGCGCCCGGCAATCATGTGCATCGCCAGTCCTCCCGGCAAGCTCAGTTGGTCTGGCCGGTGATCGCGCTCATGTCGACTTCGGGGTTGGCCTGCGCGCCTTCGTCAGCCTCGAAGTATTCGAGCGGTTCGGAGCCGTGGATGATGTTGGCGCCGATGCTGGAGGGAAAGGTGCGGATCTCGGTGTTGTAGTCGCGCGCCAGGTCGTTGTAGCGCACCCGCTCGGTATTGATGAGGTTGTTGGCCTCGTCGATCGACACCATCAGGTCTGCAAAACGCGGCTGGCTGGAGAGCTGGGGATAGGCTTCCACCACGGTGCGCAGCTGCCCCAGCGCCTGCGTCAGCTGGTTCTGCGCGGCGTTGAACTGCTGGAAGGTTTCCGGGTCCGACAGGTCATCGGTGGTGATGTTGATCGCGGTCGCGCGGGCGCGGGCGTCGATCACGCCTTGCAGGATGTTCTGTTCGGAAATGGCGGCGGCCTGGACCACCGCGACGAGGTTGGGGATCAGGTCGGAACGGCGTTGCAGCGCGCTTTCGACATTGCCCCACTGGGCCTTGGCGGCTTCCTCCTTGGTGGGAACCGAATTGATGCCGCAGGAAGCAAGGGCGAGGCTGCCCAGCACCACGGCGAGCAGGGTGGCGAGACGCTTGAACATCGTGGAATTTCCTCCATTCCCCAAGGGTGTATTGCGAATATAGCACGGCAAGGTCGCGTTACAAGCAGCGCGCCGTCACTATTGCGTCCGCCCCGCTGCTGAGGCAGGAAACCGCCTGACCAGAGATGGTTAATCAAGAAGGGGACGCAAGGATGCTTTCGGAGTTCAAGGAATTCATTGCCAAGGGCAATGTGCTCGACCTGGCGGTTGCGGTGCTGATCGGTGCCGCCTTCGGCACCATCGTCAGCTCGCTGACCGACGATATCATCATGCCGGTGCTGGGGCGGGTGATCGGGAACGTCGATTTCTCCAACCTTTACGTGGTGCTGAGCGGCGACGTTGCCGATGGCGCCTCGCTGGCCGCCGCGCGCGAGGGTGGGGCCAACGTGCTCGCCTACGGCAATTTCATCTCGGTGGTGATCAACTTCCTGATCCTCGCTTTCGTGATCTTTCTGCTGGTGCGGCAGGCGAATAAGCTGATGGCGAAGAAGGAAGAGGCCGCTCCGCCGCCCGCCGGCCCGACCGAGATCGACCTGCTGACCGAGATCCGCGACGCGCTGAAGAAGTAATGGGTGGGGGTGAAAGCCCAACCATACACTTCACATTAAGCGGGCAGGGCCTATATGGGTCCTGCCCGTTTCGGCGGGATATGGCGATAAATTGCGCCGTGAAATAGGTACAGCGGACCCGGGGGCAGTACCCGGCGGCTCCACCAAGAATGGCGGGAAACTGCCATTCCTGACGGGGCCGAACCAGGATCGACGTGTGCTGAAAGACGGTGTTTTCGTTCGGGCTGAGTACCCCGTAAAACTGTTCAAAACACACAAGTGCCAACGATAACGAAGCACTCGCTCTCGCAGCGTAACCTGACGGCCTAACGGCCTGATCTTACAAAGCTAAAGCGCGGTTGGACCCACCGGGCAACAGAAGCGGATTCCGGGGCTCCGGGGGTAGCTAGCAACAGAAACCCCCA
>JAGREI010000097.1 GCA_020446625.1 Erythrobacter sp. | reverse complement strand
GTCAACGACATCCTCCACCGCGCGCTGTCCACCGGCGACTATTCGGCGGGCGAGGTAACCCCCACCGCCGCGCCGAGCATGGACATCCAGGTCAGCTCCAACTTCGAGCGGCTGCTGTTCGATCTGGGCGGACGTAACGGTGCCGCGATGGCCGAGCAGATGCAGGGGTTCGAAGCCAGCAAGGCGATGCAGCTGACCAATGCCCAGCGCGAAGGCGCGGCGGCGCTGTTCTCCAGCGCGCGCGTCGATGCCGCGGAAATGGCCAACACGATGGCCTGGGCGCATTCGGAATGCGGCGAAGTGCTCGATCCGCACACCGCCATCGGCCTGGCCGCCGCGCGCGCAGCGGGGATCGACCCCGGCGTGCCGGTGGTATCGCTGGCCACCGCGCACCCGGCCAAGTTCCGCGATGCGGTGGAACGCGCCACCGGCGTGCGCCCGCCGCTGCCCGCGCGCGTGGGCGACCTGTTCGACCGCAGCGAGGCGCTGACCGAGCTGCCCGGCGAATACGACGCGGTGCGCGACTTCGTGGCAGCGCACGCGACGCCCAGCGCCTGACATGGCGACGCTGGTCACCCAGCCGCTGGTGATGGCGGGCGAGGGCTGGCAGGACTACGGCCTCGTCGATTCCGGCCATGGCCGCAAGCTGGAACGCTACGGGCCATGGCGCTTCGTCCGGCCCGAACCGCAGGCCATGTGGAGCCCGCGCCTGCCGGACTGGCAGGCTCACGGCGAGTTCATCCCCGGCAGCGACGAGGATGGCGGCGGGCGCTGGCAGCTCGATCCCATGGTGCCGCGCGATGGCTGGCAGCTGAAGTGGAACGAGGTCACCTTCGCCGCGCAGAACACCCCCTTCCGCCATTTAGGCTTCTTTCCCGACATGGCCCCGGTGTGGGACTGGATGCGCGGGCAGCTGGCCGGGCGCGACGACGCGCAGACGTTGAACCTGTTCGGCTATACCGGCGTCGGCAGCCTGGCGCTCAGCAGTTGCGGGCCGGTCACCCATGTCGATGCCAGCAAGAAGTCGGTGGCGCAGGCGCGCGACAATGCCGCGCTTTCGGGCATGGAGGATCGGCCGATTCGCTGGCTGATCGACGATGCCGCCAAGTTCACCGCGCGCGAGGTGCGGCGCGGGAAGCGGTACGACGGCATCATCCTCGATCCGCCCAAGTTCGGGCGCGGCCCCACTGGCGAGACCTGGCGGCTGGAGGAGGGTCTGCCCGGCCTGATCGCGGATTGCCGCCGCTTGCTGGATGCCGACAGCAGGTTCCTGTTCCTGACGGTCTATGCCGTGCGGATGAGCTCGCTCGCCATCGGCGGGCTGCTGGCGGAACTGTTTGCCGACTTGCCCGGCACGATCGAACACGGCGATCTGGCCGTGCGCGAGGAGGCCCTTCGACAGGCTCAGGATGAGCGGGAGGATGGCCGCCTGCTGCCCACTGCGATCTTCGCCCGCTGGCGCAACGACTGACGCAAAAAATCCCGCTATTCCGACTCGTTGCGGCGGGATATATCCTCGCCCATCATTCCGGTGAGCGATGCAGCCGGGTCGCGCACGCTCCCCCTTTCGCGGGAGTAACTTGATGGGTGTGAAGTATCGCCTTGCCGCACTGGCCCTGCTGGCCGGTGCCGCCACTTTTGTCGCCATTGCCCCGGTCGTCTCGCAGCCGCAGTCGCAGGGACCGACCGCGCGCTATACCATGGACGCCGGCACCCTGTCGGGCATGGCCGCCATGGGGCAGGGCGGCGGCGGGATCATGGCGATGATGCGCGGCGGCGCGCCGCAGGCAGCGCACGAGCTGGTGCTGCGGCTGGGGTCGAGCCAGTCGCCCAGCGGCGGATCGGCGCAGGCGGATCACTTCATGCCCGAAGGAATGCGGCTGGGCCGTTCGGTGCCGCTGACCTATCACCGCACGCCTGCCAGCGGCGGCACTCCGCAGCAGGGCGAGCTGCCGCGCGGGCGGCTGCTGCTGTTCTGGGGCTGCGGCGAGCACGCGGGCGCGAACCAGCCGCTGGTGATCGACTTCGCCCAGCTGGCGCGCGGCGAGATTCCGCCCGGCCTCTATGCCTCCGGCCTCAACCTGCCCGAGGACTGGAGCGTGCGGCCCGACAATTCCACCACCTATGGCGACTGGCCCAACAGCGACGATGGGCGGCACGTGGACGGCGCGGCATCGCTGCTGGGCCATCACCGCGTGGCGGGCAACTATTCGCCCGAGATCGCTTTCGATCTGGGCGAGGATTTCATGCCCGCGCTCACCCCCACCGGCACCGAGCTGCGCAGCGGGGCCGTGGCCATGCACTGGAACGCGCTGGAGCGGGCCACCGGCTACTATGCCTGGGCCATCGGCGCCGGGCAGAACCAGCGCGACATGGTGTGGTGGACATCGGCCAGCAGCCAGCAATTCGGCGGGCCGTTTGCCGACTGGATATCGCCCAGTGCCGCGCGCCGTTACATCGAAGCTGGCACGCTGATGCCGCCCAGCCAGACCGATTGCACCATACCTGCCGAAGTGCGCCAGGCCGCCGGTGAAGGGTTCATGTCGAGCCTCTATGCCTATGGCCCGCAGGTCGATTTCTCCTATCCCCCGCGCCCGCGCAATGCCGCGGCCAGCTGGCATCCCGACTGGATCGCACGGGTGCGCTTCCGGTCCATGTCGATGGTGATCCCCGGCATGGACATGGGCGCCATGGGCATGGGCGCGGCCAGCCAGGGCGCGACGACGGCAGAGCCTGCCGCACCTGCGGGCCTGCCGCCATGCCGCGGCGGCCTGCGCGGCCTGGCGGAACGAGCGGCGGGCCGCTGCCAGTAGGGCCGGTCAGGCGGCCTGCAAGTCGGCCAGGAAGGAACGGATGCGCGCGGCGTTGTAGCCCACGTCGCTCACCCCCACGCGGCTGACCGAACGCATGTCCACCCGCGTGGAACCGTCCGCGATCGGAGTCACTTCGACGATCACGTCGTCGTAGAAGCGCACATAACCAGCGGTGGCGGTGGCTTCGAGGCGACCGGCGGCGGGTTCGTAGGCGGCGATCTCCCAGCCGCGCGCCTCGGCCAGCGCCTGCGCATCGGCCAGCACCTGGGCGGGGGACTTGTCGATCACGATCGGGCCGATGTCCGCATAGGCACCTTGGTGAAAGGCACGCCATTCCTCGCGGCTGAAGGGCCCGGTGCTGACCGGGTCGACGTGCAGCGTCACGAACTGCGGCGGATCGCTGAGGTCGGTGGTGATGTCGTGGATCGGCGGCACGCGTCCGCCGGGGATCACCAGCATGGTGTAGATCGCCGCCAGCAGCGCCAGCGACAGCACGGTGCCGGTGGCCAGCTTCAACGCCGATCCGCGCTTCTTCCACAGCGTCCAGCCCAGCGCCAGCAGGCCGATCAGCGACAGGGCGCGGGCGGGGTTCAGCGCCAGGTAGAAGGGGATGAAGCCCGCCAGCTTGCCGATCACGTCGAACCGCGCCAGCGTGGCGGCCACCACCACCACCACCACGGCCAGCAACGCACCGCCCAGCACGAAGTTGGCGATCCAGCGGAGCGGCCGCGAAGGCGCAGGCGGCGCAATGGGTGCGGGCGGTGTGGTGACTTCCTCGGACATGGCAGGCTCCCCCGGCTAGTTGGCCGTTCTCCTCGGCGCAGATTGCTCACATGCCACGGCCAAGGTCAACTGTGCCCATGGGTGCACGCGGCGGCTTGTTGACTGTGTCTGCTTCCTTGCCAAGCGCCGCGCAGGCTGTATTGAAGCGCGCACCATGGCCGACAGCCTCCATCTCGAACTCGTCGATTTCGTCCACCAGGTGCATACCGGCATCTATTCGGAGGAGACCGGCCAGCCGCAGCCGCTGCGTTTCACCGTGCGGGTGAAGCTGAAGGCATTGCGGCATTACGATCCCGATACCTCGCTGGCGGCCAGCAAGAACTACATGGACCTGAAGTTCGCCTGCTCGCACGCGCTGGGCGATCGCCACTACAAGCTGATCGAGGCCGTGGCCGATCACGTCTGCGAGACGCTGTTTCTGCAAGACGAGCGGGTGGAGGAAGTGAGCGTGAAGATCGTCAAGCTGGCGCTTTCCGAAGCGGACGAGCAGATCGGCATCACCCTGGTGCGCGAGCGACGCTGATGAACAACGCGCTGGTCGAGGTGACGGGCCTGCCCGCAGCGCCGATCGACGCCGCCGCCGCGTTCCATCGCGATTTCGTCGACCAGATCCGCCGCTATGCGCGCGAAGGCGACGTGGTGGTGGTGTTCGACCATGCCGATCACGACCACCGCGCCTGGCGGCTGGCAGCCGTGCAGGAACTGGCACGAGAGGCCGCCCCGCACCGCGTCAACGGCGTGGAGGGGGAGGATGTGCAGCAGGTGTCCGAAACGCTCTTTTACCTGCAATCGGCCAGTGGCGTGACCGGGCAATTGCTGGAACTTGCGCGCACAAGCGACTAGGCTGGCACGCATGTCCTGTTCCCAGCCCCTGGTCGACGCCTTCAACCGCCGCATTTCCTACCTGCGGCTGTCGGTGACGGACCGCTGCGACCTCAGGTGCAGCTACTGCATGCCCGAACGGATGACCTTCCTGCCCAAGAAGGAAGTGCTCAGCCTGGAGGAACTGCACAAGCTGGGCCTGGCCTTCATCGAACGCGGCATTTCCAAGATCCGCCTGACCGGCGGCGAACCGCTGGTGCGGCGCGACGTGATCGAACTGGTGCAGGCGCTGGGGCGCAAGCTGGGGGACGGGCTGGAAGAGCTGACGCTCACCACCAACGGCACCCGGCTGGCGGAATTTGCGCAGCCCCTGTTCGATGCCGGCGTGCGGCGGGTGAACGTCAGCCTCGACACCATGGACCCGGTGCTGTTCGAGACGCTGAGCCGCCGTGATCGCCTCAACGACGTGTTGCGCGGAATTGCCGAGGCCCGCCGCGTGGGGCTGGCGGTGAAGATCAACACCGTGGCGCTGAAGGGTCTCAACGAAGACGAGATTCCCTTCCTCGTCGAATGGGCAGGCAGCCACGAGCATGACCTGACGCTGATCGAAGTCATGCCGCTGGGCGAGGTCGAAGGCGAGCGGGTGGAACACTACCTGCCGCTGACCGCGGTGCGCGACGTGCTCGACGCGCGCTTCACGCTCACCGACATTCCCGATCGCACCGGCGGCCCGGCGCGCTATGTGCGGGTGGCGGAAACCGGCGCCCGGCTGGGCTTCATCACCCCGCTCACCAACAATTTCTGTGCCAGCTGCAACCGCATCCGGCTGACCGCGACCGGCCAGCTTTACGCCTGCCTCGGTGGCTCCGAGCAGGTCGACCTGCGCGCCGCGCTGCGCTCTGCCGATCCCTATGCCAATGTCGCCCAGGCGCTGGACGAAGCCATGCGGATCAAGCCCGAACGCCACCACTTCCGCATCGCGGAAGGGGCTGGCCCGGCACAATCGCGGCACATGTCCGTAACGGGTGGCTGATGGCCGTCACCCTGGTCTTCATCGGCAAGCTGGCGGACCTTGCGGGCGAGGGGGAGCGGCAGGTTCCCGGCCCGCTGCACTGGGCAGACCTGCCCAGCCTGCTGGACGCTGACCTTGCCGCAGCCGTGGCAGGCGAACGCACCAGGGTCGCCGTCAATGGCGAACTGCTGGCGGACAAGACCGCGCTGGCCGCGCAGGACGGTGACGAGGTCGCCTTCCTGCCGCCCGTCAGCGGGGGCTGACCATGGCCACCACCGTCATGCTGCTCGATGCGCCCTTCGTGCCGGGGCGTTTCGTCGAGCCGTTCACCGCTGACCATCCAGGGCTGGGCGGGGTCTGCACCTTTGTTGGCGAAGTGCGCGGCGATACCGGGGTCGAGGCGCTCGAACTGCTGCATTACGCCCCGCTGACGCTGCCGGGCATGGAACAGCTGGCCGCCGCTGCGGCGGAGCGGTTCGACCTGATGGGGCTGCTGGTGATTCACCGGGTCGGCGTGATGCAGCCGGGTGAGCCGATCGTCCTCGTCTCTGCCTGCGCGCGCCATCGGCGCGGGGCGATCGACGCGGTCGACTATTGCATGGACCACCTGAAGTCGAACAGCTGGTTCTGGAAGCGTGAACAGCGCGGTGACGGCTGGCACTGGATCGAACCGCGCGACCAGGACCACGCCGATCTCGCTCGCTGGCAGGTTTGACTTAGCTCAAGGCAGGCCGAATCGATTCGCGTCAGTCTTTCCCTCAGGGGAAGGAGACCCAATCATGGCCCAACAACTCAGCCGCCAGCAGATCGCCGCCCAGGCGGATATCTACGCCAATGTGCCGCACACCTCGCACGAGGTCGATCGCACCTTCGAAATGCCCAAGGGCCTCTACCTGGCCACGGTGGCGCTCTATCTCGGCTTCATCCTCACCATGGCGCTGACCTTCTCGAGCACCGAATTGGTGCTGCCCTACGCTGCCTTCGTGCTCATCATCGTCGCCGGTTTCGGCGTGCCGACGATCTGGGCGCGGATGGCGCCCGAAACCCGGAGCACGGCCACCAGCTGGGCGCGCTTCCAGCAGGAAGGCATCCAGACCGCCTACGGTCGCACCTCGGCGCGCGACGCCGCAGTGCAGGTGCTGATCCTGCCTGTCCTGATCTTCCTGTGGGGGGTGACTGCGGTGATTATCGCCGCACTTGTCTAGGCCATCCCGAACTAGACGAACCGGCTGTCAGGCCACACCCTCCAGGCGCGCGGGGTCGAGCAATTCGATCCCGCGCGCTCCTTCGCGCCGGATCACCCCGTCGCGTTCCAGCGTGGTGAGCGCGCGGCTGACGGTCTCGATCGTCAGGCCAAGCATCGAAGCGATCTCGCCGCGAGTCATCGGCAGCTCGAACTTCTGGCTGGGATGGCACGGCGAATCGCTGGCCGCCTGCGCCAGCGCCAGCACGAACAGGCCCACCTGCTCGGTGGCGCTGCGGCCCGAACCCAGCGCCAGCAGCTGCCGCGCCCAGTACAGGTCTTCCTGCGACCGGCGCAGCAGTGCGCGGGCCAGCGTGGGGTAATCCTCCAGCGCACGGTTCATGTCGCGCTTGGCGAAGACGCACAGCTCGGACTTGGTCAGCGCCACCACGTCATGCGCGGCGAAGGGGGCGAACATCTCCCCGATGAAGCCCGACGGGTGGACCAGCGCCAGGATGCGTTCGTTGCCGTCCTCGTCGTAGGAACAGATCTTCAGCGCGCCCGACACCAGCGTGGCACAGGCGGCGTCCTCGTCGCCCGCGGCGAACAGCACTTCGCCCCGCGCAAGGCGGCGCTTGCTGCCCGCCTTGGCCAGGGCATCGCGCTCTTCGTCACTCAGGACGGCGCAGGCGGCGCTGTCGCGCACGGGGCAGGTTTCGCAGGCTAGGTTCATGATGCGATCATACTCAGCAAGGTGTCGATAAGGTCGCTCTGGTGCTCGACGATGCCTTCCACTTCCGCGCGAACCCCGGCGATCTGCGCGGGATCGGCGCCGTCGGTGGCGGCAGAGACATAGAGGCGGTCAAGGTCGGCCATGGCGATCATGGTGCGGCTGCGGCGCGATTCGAGTTGGGCCACGGCAATCTGTGCGCGGCTCCAGCTGTCGCTGCCGCGCGGCTGGCCGGATGCGGCGGCAACCACGCCGCGTGCGGCGGGCGTCAGGGCCGCGAATTCGGCCTGCGCGGCACGCGCCTGGGCCAGAATGCCGTCAAGGCTGCCAAGCGTTGCCGCATCGGGCGCAGGCAGCGGGGCCACGGGCTGAACTTCCATCGAGCCGCTCACCCGCTCGACATCGCGCACGGCCAGCGAAGGGTATTCCGCCTGCGGCGCGGCACAACCGGCCAGAAGCGCAATTGGCAGCGCAATCACGACAAGCGGAAAGGGCGAACGAGTGCGGGGCATGAGCCATTGGCCCTACATTCCCCGCGCGCGGCTTTCCAGCACGCATTTCACCGGCTTTCCGGCCCAAGTGGTGGTTGACAGCCCCCCATGCTTCGCCTAACGGCAGCGCACTTTCCGGTGCCCCTCGGGCGCCTTTTTTGTCGTTGACGTGAACTGGCCGCAAGCTGGCGCACGGAACAAGACACCAGAAGAAACGGATTTGGACACCATGTTCGCAGTAGTGCGCACGGGCGGCAAGCAGTATCGCGTCGCCGAAGGAGACAAGATCGCGGTCGAGAAGCTGGCGGGTGAAGCCGGCGACACGATCACCCTGGGCGATGTCCTGCTGGCAGGCGAAGGCGATTCGATCGCTGACGCGGCCAAGGTCACCGTCTCGGCAGAGATCATCGCCCAGGCCAAGAGCGAAAAGGTGACGGTGTTCAAGAAGCGCCGCCGCCACAACTATCGCCGCAAGA
>JAGREI010000096.1 GCA_020446625.1 Erythrobacter sp. | reverse complement strand
GGGCCAGATGAGCTTCTGGGGTGCGCAGGTGATCACCGGCCTGTTCGAGGCGATCCCGCTGATCGGCCCCGGCCTGAAGGTGTGGCTGCTGGGCGGCTTCGCGCCTGACAACGCCGCGCTCAACCGCTTCTTCAGCCTCCACTTCCTGCTGCCCTTCGTGATCCTGGGCGCGGTGATCCTGCACATCTGGGCGCTGCACATCCCCGGCTCGTCGAACCCGACCGGCGTGGAAGTGAAGCAGGAATCGGACACGCTGCCGTTCCACCCTTACTATACCGCCAAGGACGGTTTCGGGCTGGGCGTGGCGCTGCTGGTGTTCTTTACCTTCGTGTTCTTCCTGCCGAACTCGCTGGGCCACCCGGACAACTACATCCCGGCGAACCCGCTTTCGACGCCCGCGCTGATCGTGCCGGAGTGGTACTTCTACCCCTTCTACGCCATCCTGCGCGCCTTCACCTTCGACTTCATCCTGCCGGCGAAGCTGTGGGGCGTGCTGGCGATGTTCGCCGCGATCCTGGTGTGGTTCTTCCTGCCCTGGCTGGACAAGAGCCCGGTGCGTTCGGGCCACTATCGCCCGCTGTTCCGCAAGTTCTTCTGGTTCGGGCTGATCCCGTGCATGGCCGTGCTGTTCTACTGCGGCGGCAGCCACGCCGAAGAGCCGTACATCATGCTCAGCCAGCTGGCGACGGCCTACTACTTCCTCCACTTCCTGGTGATCCTGCCGATCGTCTCCTCGATCGAACGGCCTGACCCGCTGCCCTTCTCGATCACCGAGGCGGTGCTGGGTTCGGACGACAATGCAGTGCTGGGCGACAACGCCCCGGCGGCAGCCTGAGCTAAGGGAAAGACGATACGATGATCCGCCTTGTTGGTATCCTGATCGGCCTGGGCTTCACCGCTGTGGTGATGCTCGCTTTCGGCAACGGCTTCTACACCTGGGCGACCGAGGACGCGGTGGAAACGCCCGAACACGTCTTCCACATCGCGGCCGAAGGCCCTGCGGAAGGCTATTCGTTCGAAGGTCCGCTGGGCCGCTGGGACGTGGCGCAGTTGCAGCGCGGCTATGTCGTCTATCGCCAGGTCTGCTCGGCCTGCCACTCGCTCAGCCACGTCGCCATCCGCGACCTGGAAGAGCTGGGCTATACCGAGGACCAGGTGAAGGCCGAGGCCGCCTCGATCCAGGTGCCGGGCATCAACCCCGACACCGGCGAAAGCACGATGCGTCCGGCCACGCCGACCGACTACTTCCCTTCGCCCTATGCCAACAGCGTTGCGGCGGCAGCGGCCAACGGCGGCAAGGTTCCGCCCGATCTCTCGCTGATCACCAAGGCGCGCGAGAACGGCACCCACTACGTGCATGACCTGCTGCTGGGCTATCGCGAAGTTCCCGCCGAAATGGCCGAGGAATTCCCCGATTTCGCCGTGCCTCCGGGCGGCTACTACAACCCGGTCTTCCCCTCGCTGTCGATCGGCATGACCCCGCCGCTGACCTCTGACGGGCAGGTGACCTGGGCCGAAGGCAGCCCGGCCGCGACTCGCGAGCAGATGGCGACCGACGTTGCCGCCTTCCTCACCTGGACCGCCGAACCTTCGCTGGTGAAGCGCAAGCAGGTGGGCTGGTCGGTACTCGGCTTCCTGCTGTTCGCCACCATCCTGGCCTGGTTTGCCAAGAAGCAGGTCTGGGCGGGCGTCTCGCCGCACCGCCGCAAGGACTGAGCGGGAACTTGCCGGGACTTTCTACAGAGGCGCTCAAGGCCCTCGTTCGAACCGTCCCGGATTTCCCCAAGTCGGGCATCCAGTTCCGCGACATCACCACCCTGCTCGCCCATGGCGAGGGGCTGGCCGCGTCGATCGACCTGCTGGCAGACCGCGCCGTCACCCTGGGGGCGAGCAAGGTTGCCGGGATCGAGGCGCGCGGCTTCATCTTCGGCACCGCGCTGGCGCTGCGCCTCGGCCTGGGCTTCGTGCCGCTGCGCAAGGCGGGCAAGCTGCCGGTCGAGGTCATCAGCGAGGACTACGCGCTCGAATACGGTTCGGCCACGCTCGAACTCGATCCCACGATCATCGAGCCTGGCGAACACGTGCTGGTGGTGGATGACCTGCTCGCCACCGGCGGCACCGCCATTGCCGGAGCCAACCTGCTGCGCCGTGCGGGGGCGCGGGTGGAGCACGCGATGTTCGTGATCGACCTGCCCGAACTGGCAGGCGCCCAGGCACTGCGTGATGCCGGTGTGACCCCGCACGCACTCATGGAATTTGCCGGACACTGACATTTCGGGATAGGCTGGCGACTTCGCGCGTTGTCTCGTCACGACGCTGAATGCGGTACGTCAGTCAGGGGATCCATGGAACAACAGGCGTTTGTCATCGCGCTGGTCGGTGTGCTCGGCATCGGTGCGCAGTGGCTCGCCTGGCGCAAGGGCTGGCCAGCGATCGTGCTGATGTTGGCGGCAGGCTTCCTGGCCGGACCGATCCTGGGTGTGATCCACCCGCGCGAGGCATTCGGGGAACTGCTCGAACCGATGGTGTCGATCGGCGTCGCGCTGATCCTGTTCGAAGGCGGGCTGAGCCTCGATTTCCGCGAGTTCCGCAAATACGGCGGCGGCGTGTGGCGGCTGGTGGTGTTCGGCGTGCCGCTGGGCTGGCTGTTCGGGTCGCTGGCGGGCTACTACGTCGCGGGGCTGGTCTGGCCGGTGGCGATCCTGTTCGCGGGCATCCTGGTGGTGACCGGGCCAACCGTTGTCATGCCCTTGCTGCGGCAATCCTCGATCCAGCAACGCCCGGCCACGCTGCTCAAGTGGGAAGCCATCGTCAACGATCCCTTCGGCGCGCTGTGCGCCGTGGTGGCCTACGAGTATTTCCTCAGCAAGAGCGCGGGCGTACCGCCGTTCGAGGTGATCCCCGGCATCGCGCTCGCCGCTCTCGCCTCGGGACTGATCGGCTATGCCGCTGCCCGCCTGATCGCCTGGAGCTTTCCGCGCGGGCTAGTGCCCGAATTCCTCAAGGTGCCGGTGCTGCTGGTGGCAGTGATCGGCACCTTCGTGCTGTGCAACCGCATCGAGCACGAGGCCGGGCTGCTGGCGGTAACGGTGATGGGCGTGGCGCTGGCCAACATGCACGTTGCCTCGATGCGGTCGATCCACCCGTTCAAGCAGAACGTGGCGGTCCTACTCGTCTCGGGCATCTTCATCCTGCTGTCCGCCAGCCTCGACCTGGCCCAGCTGCGCCACTTCGAATGGCAGTTTGGCCTGTTCCTGCTGGCGCTGCTGTTCCTGGTGCGCCCGGCGACCGTGCTCGTCAGCCTGCTGTTCTCCGACGTGCCGTGGAACGAGCGGCTGTTCCTCGCCTGGGTGGCCCCGCGCGGCATCGTGCTGGTGGCGATTTCCGGCCTCTTCGCGCTGCGGCTGGAGAACCTTGGCTATGATTCCGCAGACGGCGGCATCCTGATCGCGCTGAGCTTTGCCGTGGTGGTGACCACGATCGTTGCCCACGGCTTCACCATCGACCGGGTGGCGCGGCTGCTCAAGGTGCGCGGCGAGACGCGGCCGGGCCTGCTGATCGTCGGCGCCACGCCCTGGACCGTGGCGCTGGCCCGCCAGCTGCACGAGCTGGAAACCCCGGTGATGCTGGTCGATTCGAGCTGGCAGGGCTTGCAGGCGGCGCGCGCCGAGGGGATCCCTTCGTACCACGGCGAAATCCTCAACGAGGCGACCGAACACAACCTCGACCTCGCCCCATATCAGGTGCTGATCGCCGCCACCGGCAACGAAGCCTACAACACGCTGGTCTGCTCCGAATTCGCGCCCGAGATCGGCGCGGACCGGGTCTACCAGCTGGGCCACGCCGACGATCACGGCGAGGGGACCGGCCTGCCCGCGGCGCTGCGCGGGCGCGCACTGTTCAACTCGGGCTTCGGCGTGGAGGATGTCGAACAGCGGATGCGCGAAGGCTGGGAATTCCGCCGCACGCGGCTGTCGGAACAGTACCACCTGGCCGACGCGCGCGAGAACCTGCCCGCCGCTGCCAACATGCTGCTGCTGGTCAAGCCAGACGGCAAGCTGCGCTTCT
This sequence comes from Erythrobacter sp., assembly GCA_020446625.1. Lineage (GTDB taxonomy): Bacteria > Pseudomonadota > Alphaproteobacteria > Sphingomonadales > Sphingomonadaceae > Alteraurantiacibacter. The sequence goes on along the minus strand of JAGREI010000096.1, from coordinate 1,308 downwards.
TCACCCACGCCGCGCGTCCCGAACCCGAGCCGGGCGATACCGTGGTATCCTTTGCCCCGCCGCGCGCGGTGGCCGAGCAGGCCCAGGCCGCTCGCCGTCGCCGCCGCTCCGCCGACAGGAAGCAGACCGCATGAGGAACCCCCGCATGACCAGGATCGCCGCAATCGCCGCCCTTCCCCTGCTGCTGGCGCTGGCCGCCTGCGAGATGCGCCGCGAGGGCGAGGAGGCCCCCGCAACCGACAGCCCAACGGCGGAAAGCAGCGCCTCGCCCGCCGCTTCGATCCTCCGCGAGGAAGATGCGACGCCAGCGCCAAGTCCGACCCCGGACCTGTCATCCGTCGATATCACGATTCCCCTGCCCGACGGACCCGAGATCGGCCCGCGCGCCGAACTGCTGCTGCTGGGCCTGCTGGAAGAACCCGCCATGGCGCAGGACTGGCCAGTGGTGCTGGGCGGGCACACCGATTCGGCGGGGAACGACCAGGCCAACCTGCGCGCCTCGCGCGCGCGCGCCGAAGCCGTGGCGGCCTGGCTGGTGGAACACGGGGTGGCCGATGCGCGGATCGAGGTGATCGCCTTTGGCGAGCAGAACCCCATGGCGCCCAACGCCTTGCCCGACGGATCGCCCAACGAGGCCGGTCGCCGCAGCAACCGCCGCGTGGAGGTGCACGTCGCGCCGCCTACCCGCGATGGTGCTGCCCCTGCGGCAAATGCTGACGACGACGCTTGACGGAAGCCCTGCTGCAATGGCATCGGCGCCATGGCGAGCGGGCGGGTATAGCTTAGTGGTAAAGCCCTAGCCTTCCAAGCTAGTTATGCGGGTTCGATTCCCGCTACCCGCTCCAGCTGCCTCCCTTATACCGCACCTGATCGGCCATAGCGGCGAACGGCGCATTTTCCGGTTCCTGCGGCAGTTTGCCCTGTTCGTTCCGCCTTGCCTGCGGCACATGTCCTGCACGGGCCTCAGCGCGGCACCGGGGAGGGAGAGATCATGCGGCGGACGATCGCTGTGCTGCACGGCCTGGCATTGGCGCTGCTGGCCACGCTTGCCGCCTGTGCGGACCGGCCCGCCGATGCCGACTGGCCGCTCCACGGCCGCACCGACGAGGCGCAACGCTATTCCCCGTTGGAAGAGATCGACCGCGACAATGTCGACCGGCTCGGACTGGCCTGGTTCCACGACCTCGATACCGATCGCGGGCAGGAAGCCACGCCGATCATGGTCGATGGCGTGCTTTACCTCGTCAGCGCCTATGACGTGGTGCAGGCGCTCGACGCGCGCACCGGCGAACTGCTGTGGAGCTACGA
>JAGREI010000095.1 GCA_020446625.1 Erythrobacter sp. | reverse complement strand
CGCGGCACGGTTTCGAGGTTGTGGTTGTAGACATCCGGCCCCGCCTCGCAGATCGCTTCCACCGCCGCGCGCATCTTGCCGCGGAAATCGGGGGTGAGGATCTCGATGGTGGTCTGCGGCGTTTCGCGGCGCAGCGCCTTGATCACCTTGACGAACTGGCCCGCCCCGCCATCGGGCAGGTCATCGCGGTCCACCGAGGTGATGACGATGTGTTCGAGGCCCATCTTGGCCGCCGCCGCTGCCGTGTTCTCCGGCTCCAGCGGATCGACCGTGCGCGGCATCCCGGTCTTCACGTTGCAGAAGGCGCAGGCGCGGGTGCAGACATCGCCCAGGATCATCACCGTGGCGTGCTTCTTGGTCCAGCATTCCCCGATGTTGGGGCAGGCCGCTTCCTCGCACACGGTGTTGAGGTTCAGGTCGCGCATCAGCTGGCGCGTTTCGTTGTAGCCCTTGCTGGTGGGCGCCTTCACCCGAATCCAGTCGGGCTTGCGCTGGCGCTGCGGGCGTTCGCCGTCTTTGGCACCCTCGGGCGGATTCGAAAGATCGTTCATGCCGCGCCCACTTAGGGAACAGTCTTGCCAGAGGCAATCCTGCGCGGCACAGGGCAAGCCATGAGCACCGATTCATCGCACCTGCACGGACTGGTCGACGGCTACCACCGCTTTCGCGAAGGCCACTGGGAAGAAGAGCGCGAACGCTGGGAACGGCTGAGCCAGGGCCAGTCGCCCAAGACCATGATCATCGCCTGTTCCGACAGCCGCGTGGACCCGGCGCAGATCTTCGACGTCTCGCCGGGCGAGCTGTTCGTGGTGCGCAACGTCGCGGCACTGGTGCCGCCGTTCGAGACTTCGCCCGGCCAGCACGGCGTATCGGCCGCGCTGGAATTCGCGGTGCAGTTCCTCAAGGTGAAGCAGGTGGTGGTGATGGGCCACGGCATGTGCGGCGGCTGCCAGGCGGCGCTGACGCAGGACCTGCACGGCAACCGGCTGGGCGAAGGCGGCTTCGTCGCCAACTGGATCGACATGCTGGACGAGGCGCGCGAACCGATCGCCGCCGAACTGGGCACCAGCGGCCGCACCGCCGAACGGGCAATGGAACTGGCAGCGGTAAAGGTCAGCCTGGCCAACCTGCGCACCTTCCCCTGCATCCAGGAGAAGGAGCCGACCGGCGAGCTGGAACTGCGCGGCGCCTACTTCGCGATTTCGGACGGCGTCCTGTACCTGCTCGACGAAACGAGCGGGGAATTCCGCCCGGCCTGACTTGCCGCCGACTGACCGGCTCCAACCGAGCGATCCCGGCTGACTGACCTTGCCTGATGCGGGCGGCAGGCCCATCTTGTCTGCATGACAGGAAATGACCTTAAGAATATCGCCCTGCTGATCGACGCGGATAACGCCAGCCACCAGGGGATAGACCCGGTGCTGACGGTGCTGGCCGAGCTGGGGCAAGTGAACATCCGCCGCGCATACGGCAACTTCGGCAAGCCCGCGCTGGCCAAGTGGAAGGACATATCGCACCGCATGGGCCTGCAACCGGTCCACCAGTTCGACTACACCAAGGGCAAGAACGCCACCGACATTGCCATGACCATCGACGCCATCGACCTGCTCAATGCCGGGAAGGTCGACGGGTTCGGAATCATGAGCAGCGACAGCGACTTCACTCCGCTGGTTACGCGGCTGCGGCAGGACGGGATGATCGTATACGGCTTCGGCAACGACAAGGCGCCGGTCGCATTCCAGACGGCCTGCACCCGCTACATCGACGTGTCCGCACTGATCGCCGCCGAACAACAGGACGAAGTGGCAGCGACCGAGCCTGCCGACCGGCCCGCCGGGAAGGCGCCGATCGACGAGGAGGTTATCGCCATGCTCGGCAAGGCATGGAAGGCAGCCAAGCCCGACGCCCAAGGTTGGGCGCGCTTGTCCGAAGTGGGCAAGATTGCCAACAACCGATCCAGCTTCGACGTACGCAACTACGGCTTTCGCCGCTTTTCCGATCTGATCGCTGCCAGTGGCGGACGGTTCGAGATCGATCGGCGTGACGATGCTGTCTACGTCAGGCGCCTGCGCTAGGCGCCGCAGTTCACCGCCCCGGTGCCCTGGTAGATCACCCGGTCCCAGCGATCGCGCAGCCAGACGGTGCCTTCGAGCAGCGTCGCGGCATTGGCGCCCTCGCCTTCCGCTTCGCCATCGCCCTTGTCCTCCACGTCCAGCCGCAGCGAAAAGTCGCGACCGGTGTAGAGCGAGCGGGTGCCGGCGGGCAGTTCGCGCGATCCCTGGTCTGCCGCCAGCCGGATCATCTCGCCGTTCAGCTTCACCCAGGCATCGGTTTCGCGCGCGATCACCCGCGCGCCCAGGCTGGTGCCGGGGGCATAGGCGCATTGCAGGCCGAACAGGTCCTGCGCCTCCAGGTCGGGGTAGAGGATCGGATCGGGCACCACTTCCACCAGCGGCGGGGCAGCGTCATTGGCCTCTCGCACGCGTTCGACCATGGCGCGATCCTGCGCCTGTTGTTCGCTTTCGCTCAATTGTTCACCGCAGGCCGCCAGCAGGGGCAGCGCGCCGAGCAGTCCCGCTGCGGCCAGCAATGTCCAGCGCATCAATGCCTCCCGAACAGTTTCTCGACGTCTGCAATCGAGAGCTTAACCAAAGTTTACCCCATAAAGGGTCATCACGACACGCCAACGACAGCCATCGCGATTACTCATCGCCACAGAGGACGGGGCCGTGCACAATTTGTCGTCGAGATGGATAAGGGTATTCGACTGGATTTCCATCAAAGGTGACTGCGAGCTCGCCCACCGTGCCCGGCCCAAATCCGCGTCCGCGCGACGCTTCCGATTCGGAGAGCGCAAATGTGGCAACCACAATGCCATCCAAACTTTCAAACCTTCGCAAGGTGTCTGCCTGCTCAGTCCTGTCCACTAATCGAAGAGCGACATCTCGCTCTTGGTCACCGAGCAAAATGTAACCGAATGATTCATCAAACGTGAAAATGGTCTCGCTTTCTCCGACTAGCGCACAATCGTCTTCGCCACCACGTGGAGCGGGTCCGAATAGGTCAGGCTCTAGCAGCCCTTCAGCACTATCAACTAACTCTAATTCACCCCTGACAGGTGGCAGAACCTCTGCATTTGCCTCCGTGTGCGCCTCGGCAATCGGCGTCCCAGATGGCACTTCCGAACTACAGCCCGACAAAACGAGAAGGAGCCCTAATATTCTCGGCCTCATCAATGCCTTCCAAAAAGCTTCTCGACATCCATCATGCTCAACTTGACCCAAGTCGGACGACCATGGTTACACTGGCCGGAGCGCGGTGTCGCCTCCATCTCGCGCAGCAGCGCGTTCATCTCCGCCACCGACAGCGTGCGTCCCGCCCGCACCGAACCGTGGCAGGCCATGGTGGCAAGGACGTGCTCGATCTTCTCGGACAGCAGCAGCGACGTACCGTGGCTGGCCAGATCGTCGGCCAGGTCGCGCAGCAGGGGGTGCGGATCGCCGCCTTTCAGCGCGGCGGGCATGGCACGCACCAGCATGGCGGAAGGGCCGAAGCGTTCGATTTCCAGCCCCAGCGTGGCGAACTGGCCGGCCTGGTCCTCCAGCCGGTCGCAAGCCACTTCTTCCAGCTCCACCACTTCGGGGATCAGCAGCGCCTGGCTGGCGGCGACCTTGTCCCCCGCCCCGGCGGCGCGCAGCCGTTCGAGCACCACGCGTTCGTGCGCGGCGTGCTGGTCCACCAGCACCAGCCCGTCCGCCGCTTCGGCCACGATGTAGGTATTGGCGACTTGCCCGCGCGCCACGCCCAGCGGGTAATCCTGCGCCTCTTGCGGCAAGGCTTCGGCCACTTCGGCGCGGCCTTGCGGCTGCGCGAGCGGGCGGGCCAGCGTGGCGGCCATCGTCTCCCACCCGGCGCGTGCTTCGGCCACGCGCGGTTGCGACGGCATCGCCCAGTCGCGCCCGCCGAAGATCGAACCCATGGCGGGCGCCTGCACCGGCTCTGCCTGCCAGCGCGCCATGGCTCCGCTGTCGGGCGCCTGCGCCGAGCGCCTGTCCCCCGTGGCCAATGCCTGCCGCAGGCCAGAGACGATGAACCCGCGCACCATGGCAGCATCGCGGAAGCGCACCTCGGTCTTGGCCGGGTGGACGTTCACGTCG
>JAGREI010000094.1 GCA_020446625.1 Erythrobacter sp. | reverse complement strand
GTGATCTACGACTTCTTCTGGTGATCCACTAACCCCGACATGGCCGGAGCGAGTGGCCGGCGATGGACCCCCTGCCCGCACGCAAGGGCAGGGGGTTTTCGCGTTCTTGAAAAAGGCTTGCCTACAGCCCGGCCGTAAGGGTCAAGCCTTCGGCGTGCCGAAGGGGAGCATCCGCCACAGGTTGCCGTCCTTGTCGACCACCATGTGCTTGAGCATTCCCGCCACGTGCAGCACGATCAGCAACAGCATGATCTTGCCGCTGGTGCCGTGGATCTCTGCCAAGGTGTGCGACAGCGCCTCGTTCTCGCCCACGGGCAAGGCGGGCAGGCTGAACAGGCCCCACACGTTCACCGCGTGGCCTTCGTAACTTTCGGCCAGCCAGCCGCCCAGCGGCAGGCCCAGCAGGAGGACGTAGAAGATCACGTGGACGGCCTTGGCCAGCGCCTTTTCCCAGCCCGCCATGCTCGCCCGCAGCGGCGGCGGGCGGTGGATCAGGCGCCAGCCGATCCGCAGCAGGGTAAGCACGAGGATGGTGATGCCCAGCGACTTGTGGTTGCCCATGTAGGCGAAGGCGTCAGCGCGAACCGTCGCCTCTTCCGCCGCTTCGGCCAGCCGCCAGTTGACGATCACCGCCACCGCGATCAGCCAGTGCAGCAGCATGGCAACGCCCGAATATCGCTTGTCTTCGGTCATTCAAGACTCTCCGTTTGTACCCTTCCCCGCCTGCCTGCCCTTGCCAGCGGCGCGAAGCAATGGAAAAGCGGGCAGACGATGACCGGCGAAACCAAGAGCAAGTATCCCCCCAACATGGACCAGCCGCTGCTGCGAAGGCTGGGCCAGCAGGTGCGCGAACGGCTGGCGGCCAATCCCGCCGTCTACCAGGTGCCTGCCGAAGGCGTGGAACTCTATGCCGTGGGCGATTTCATGACGCCTGCCGAATGCGCGAAGATGATCGAGCTGATCGACGCCACGGCGCGCCCCAGCATTGTCTTCGACCTCGACTATTCGAGTGGCTACCGCACCAGCTATTCGGGCGATCTCGACCCGCACGATCCCTTCGTCCGCAAGATCAGCCGCCGGGTGGACGACCTGCTGGGGGCCGATCCCAGCTTCGGGGAATCGATCCAGGGCCAGCGGTACATGCCGGGGCAGGAATTCCAGCCGCATCACGACTGGTTCCATCCCGGCACCAGCTACTGGGACTTCGAGATGGGGCGCGGCGGGCAGCGCAGCTTCACCACCATGGCCTTCCTCAACGACGTGGAGGCGGGCGGCAGCACCGAATTCACCGAGCTGGGCATCGCGCTGGAACCCAAGCCCGGCGTGCTGCTGATCTGGAACAACGCCGATCCCGATGGCATCCCCAATACCCGCACCATGCACGCCGGGCGCCCGGTGCAGCAGGGGGCGAAGTACATCTTCACCAAGTGGTATCGCGCGCGCGAATGGCGCTGATCTAGGCCGCCCCGCCCGACTCGTCGCGCTGGTAGGCACGGACTTCGGCAATCATGTGCTCGACCTTGCGCGACAGGCGCAGGATTTCCAGCTGGGTACGCAGGTTCACCTCGTAGTCGTGGCGCGCGGTGATGCGGTCCTTCGCGGCCTGGCGGTTTTGGCTCATCAGGATGATCGGCGCCTGCACCGCCGCCAGGGTGGACAGCACCAGGTTGAGCAGGATGTAGGGATAGCTGTCGAAGGGCGTGATCCCTAGGCTTTCGAGCACCTTGGAATTGAGCACCATCCAGCCCAGCAGCACCGCCATGAACACGCCGATGAAGCCCCAGCTGCCGCCGATCGCGGCCACCCGGTCGGCCAGCCGGTCGCCATAGGTGGCGTGCGCCTGTGCCATCTCGTCGGCATCGCGCCCGGTGAAGGTGCCTGATGCCACGCGCTTGAGCACGCGCTGTTCATCGGCCTCCAGGTCATCGTAGTCGCGGCCCAGCAGTTCGCGGGCGAGGTGGTGCGGATCGACGTCCTGGTGCATGGCGGCAAGTCCTATCTGGCGAGAGCCTCGGCAATCAGCTGGCGGCTGTTGGCGACGCCGTAGAGCGCGATGAAGCTGCCCATGCGCGGACCCTGCGCCGAACCCAGCAGCGTTTCGTAGAGCGCCTTGAACCAGTCGCGCAGGTTCTCGAACCCATGCGCTTCGTTCTTGCCCACTTCGTAGACGATGGTCTGCAAGTCCTCTGCCGACATGGCCGGATCGACCGAGGCCAGCTGCGCATCCAGCTCACGCAGCGCCGCCGCCTCGTTCGCCGCAGGCGCCCGCTTCACCAGCGTGGGGGCCACGAAGTCGCGGTTGTAGGCCAGCGCCTTTTCCACCAGCCGGAACAGGTCCGGATGATCGTCGGGATCGGCATCGTGGATGTAGTTGCCCAGGTACGACCACACCTGCTGGTGCGTCGCCGTCGCCCCCAGCACGCCCACCAGGTTGAGCAGCAGGCCGAAGGTGACCGGCAGCGTATCGCCCGCCCCCAGCGGCGGCTGCGCCCCGCTGCCATCGCGCACGCGCAGCAGGTGCCAGACGGGGTTGCCCAGCTGCTTGTCGACTTCCTGCGCAGGGATGTTGCCACGAAACTGCCAGTAGTCGTCCACTGCGCGCGGGATCACGCCGATGTGCAGCTGCTTGGCGCTCTTGGGATTGGGGAAGATGTAGAAGCCCAGGCTCTCTTCCGAACCGTAGGTCAGCCATTCCTCGATGGTCAGGCCGTTGCCCTTGGACTTGCTGATCTTCTCGCCCTTCTCGTCGAGGAACAGCTCGTAGATCAGCCCTTCGGGCTTGCGGCCGCCCAGCACCTGCACGATCTTGCCCGACTGCACGCCGGAATCGGTCAGGTCCTTGCCGTACATCT
>JAGREI010000093.1 GCA_020446625.1 Erythrobacter sp. | reverse complement strand
TTCTGCTCGATGAAGATCACGCAGGAGGTGCGGGATTTTGCGGCGAAGCAGAACCAGGATAGCACCGCCTTCATCGCTGCGGACGAGGCACAGAAAGGGATGGAAGAAATGAGCCGCGTCTACAACGAAGGCGGGCGCGAACTCTACATCGGCGCGGGTGATCGGGAGCACGATTGACTTGAGGGAAAGTCCGCAGCAGCAGTGACTTTGCCTATCTACCTGACGGCTATTGCCAATCTCGCATCTGGCCTCATAATCCCTGTGACAAGGCGTTTCGGCGGGGGAAGAGGAATATGGCAGCACCGTTGTTCTTCTCAGTTGCATCTGAGGATGTGCAGCTTGCGGAACGAATTTTCGACAGGTTTCGGCGCGGCGACATATTCCTTTACACTCGGACCGGAGAGAACGGTGTCTGGTTCTGGGACGAAATAGAGCAGGAGGAACTACCCTTTACGAAGGGCTTTGTAGTCTTCTGGTCAAAGAACTTCGTCAAGGGCGAGGGCGCGTTGCGGGAACTTCGACTTGCCCGCAAATTCTTCGATGAAAGGCGACTACAGGACTGCGTCATTCTGCGCCTTGATGATACCCCGATAATCGTTGACCCAGGCGGCCCGGAACTCGAGCCGATGCATGCCGAGGCAGTTGAATTGATCTCTGCCTTCATGGGCCACGCTCGGTCCGACAAGTTGCGCTTCGTGGAGTCTGAGGCCCTGCGGCTGGTCAGCGATCTCCACGGCCGGATACTCCGGCCAAGGATTCCGTTCCAGCGCAGGCCCGCGCTTCAGGATGAACTGGAGACGGTTATCGAGCGGGACCGTGAGACTTTCTTTCCCGCGCTCTGGGTCTCCGGTTTCAATGGGAACGGGCGCAAGACCCTGGTTCGCGAGCTATTCCGCAGCATCGCGGCCAATTCCCATGCGGTTGAGGTGCTCATCGATGAAACGAGCCTTCCCGAACAAATTCTGATGCGCATTGAAAGCCAGTATTCCGGGCTGCTGAAGCCGGAATTGCTGCAACGCGTAAAGGAATCGCGTGGTGCTAGTCCGGAAGATGTCGCGAGGGTGATCGAACGCCTCAGTGCAGACAATCGTTACGTCCTGTTGCAGCAGTCGCGGCTCTATGAAGAACGCGTGCGCATACCCGAGTGGGTGGATGAAACCATAGCTGCGCTTGCCCCCGGCACATTGCCGAAACTCGTGGTGATCTCGCAATTGCGAACCACGGAAGAGCAACGCGAAGCACTGGCCGACAGACTGGCAGCCTGCGACATTCCGGGGATGATCCCGTCGGAAGCCTCTGATTTCGCCTGGAAGGTTATCCGCGCGTTCGGTGATGGGAACGACTGGTGGAACGATGAGGCAGTCGATCGGATCGTTGATGCCACAACCGGAAAACCCGAGCTGATCATTACAGTCATCAAGCAGGCGGCAAAGCTGGATAACGTCGACAAGCTCGACGATATCCTTGGTCGCGAAACCAAGCGCTTTTCGGATACTCTCACGCACATCATCGGATATGCAATGCAGCAGCTGGCAGATGATGAGCCGGCGCAGCGCACCTTGCGGTTCCTGCTCGACGTCAGCCCGATCGCGCGGGAGGATATCCAGGCATTTCTCGGAATCGAGGAAAGTGTCTCAAGCCTGCTGGTGCGATTGATCGATCTCGGCATGATTGAACGGAGCGATGCTGGCCTGTTCCGGGTGAGTCCGCTTATCTCCAACAGGCTGAATGGCGAGCTTATCGCACCGTCCCTCCTGGCGACGCATCACGAGGACATGCAGCGGTTTGCTGAAGCCGGGCTCGATGTCGATGGCGATGAATTGGGCTATGTCCGGATAGAAGCCAAGATCCAGGCGGAACTCCTCGCCGGGAAGACAGAACTGAGCGAGGACGTAGCCGAGTTCGCGAGCGTCGCCCATTTCCTGTCGGTTGGCATTCGCCTCTACAATGCCAGCCGCTGGAGCGATGCTGAACCGCTGTTGCGTCAGGCGTTCGACAATCGTCAGCGGTTTTCCCTGAATGCACAAACCGAAGCTGGTCGCTTCTACGGCCTCGTGTGCATCAAGCTGAAGAACAAGGAAGAGTTCGATCGCGCGTTCAACGCGATGAATTCACTTACCAATCCAGGCCGATTGCCCTTTATCTCAAAGGTGAATGGAACCGGGTCGTCGAGCGTGACTGGAAGGCGGCAATGGGATTTTTCCACCAGTCATGGGACGATGCCAAGAAGAAGGGAGACAGGGACAGGGAGGAGAAGGTTCTGACGCCTTACCTCAACTGCATTCTCAAGTCGCCCAGACCCAACATCGCGCTGGCAAAGCAACTCGCGGACCGTGCTGTCTCCATCAAGAAGTCCAAGTGGAGCCTGTGGCGTCAGGCTGAAACCTACCTGATGCGGTGGAATCATTTCACGGGCGACGATGATGAGGAGGTCAAACTCGACTATTTCGACGTTATGGACGAGCTGGAGCGTTACCCCGGCGGCAAACCCTTCTACAACCAGATCATGGCGCAAGAATGCGAGATCAATGACGATTGGGATGCCGCCGTTGCCTACATGGACCAGGCCAATCCCGACAATGGACTTGGAGTGACATTGAAGAAATGGGGCCTCATGCTGCGATCCCAGCGGGGCGATCTGATTGATCGCGCGGTGTCCGAGATCCAGAATCTTTGCGCCAGCAAGGCACGCCAGCAGGCGAAGAGAGTATTCTCGGAAGCAATTGCGGACCTCTACGCAAAGGCATTGAGCAACAAAGGGCAATTGCAGAAATTCAAGCTGAAGCACCTGGGGCTGCCCTTGACCGAAGCCAAGCTGGAGGAAATCTATCTTAATGCTCGTAATTCTGGCGGCCGATCTTGGGAAATAGATGATTGATCTGATGAGGCTGACTGCCCGCAGGTAGCAGCGGTGCGATCTGGCTTCCCTACACCCCCCAAAACATGCTCCTCCGCCAGCGTGCCTGATCCAGCGTCCCCTCCGCATACACGCGGCCTCTCTCGCTGGACGGGCGACAAGGCCAGTGCCACTCGCCAGGCGCAGTCCGCCTGCGGCAAGGTGGCGCCGGCTGCATGGGCGGGGCGTGGGATTCCCTTGCTTTCGCGCCAGCCGCTGCGGCCTGGCACTCTGGCCTCTTTCGCCCCAGGACCCTGTCACACCTGTCACACCTTGCCCCATGCAAGAGCCGCCCGGATGCGCTATGCTGGTCGGGTCGCAAGCTGGAGTCGCTCCATGTCCCAACCACGCCACCTCGCCGCCCCGCTTCTCGCCACCCTGCTCGCGCTCGCCTGCGCCGCCTGCGTAACCGAGGAGGCTGGCGAGCAGGAGCCGATCGCCGGGCTCGATACCGAACGGCAGTGCTTCTTCCCCAACCAGATCAACGGCTACTCCGAAGCCCCGGACGGCTCGCGCGGAGAGCGGATCTACGTCCGTACCGGGGTGCGTGAGCGGTTCCTGGTGGAGACGCTGGGATCCTGCCCGGACATCGACTGGAGCCTGCAACTGGGGATCGACCCGCGCTTCAACACCGGCAGCTACTGCACCGGCGACCAGATCACGCTGGTGGTGCCGCGATCGCTGGGCGGGGCGGGGCCGGACCGGTGCATGGCCCGCGTGCTGGGCCGGATGGTGGACGAGGAAGGCTGACGGCGCGCGGGCGCTAACGCTTGATCCACTCCTTCGCCGCTTCCAGTTCGGCCATGGGGAAGTGCCGGATCGGGTAAGGCATCAACGGGGCGAACAGGCGCAGGGCCTGGGCCATCCAGCCCACGTCGGTCACCATGGCCACGCGGCTGAAGTCGGTCAGGTGGCCAAGGCCGAACTTGGTGTCTTCCCAGGCCGCGCCGCCCGAATAGGCGGTGTAGCCGTCGTCGAGCACGATCAGGCACTTGAGCTTGTCGTGCTCCTTCAGCCTGGCCTCCACCAGCGGCACCAGCATGTCGCGATAGTCGTCGGCGGTGATCACGCCCACGGCGCGCAGGGCCACCACGTCGCGCGGCAGGCCCTCGATCGGTTCGAAGTGGCCGGGATCGTCGCCTTCCGCGCTGGCCCAGGCCTTGGCATCCTCCAGCTTGCGCGCGGGGAAGCGGCGGATCCTGGCAGAGACCATCAGGTTGGCGATCTCGGGCGCCACGCTCAGCAGCGGGTTGTCGCCCACGATCGCCACCTTGCGCACCACCTTCTGGTGCACCTTCACGAATTCGAAGTGCCGCGCCAGCGCCGCCAGGCTGTCCCAGTGGGGCAGGTGATCCACCGCGATCACCAGGTTGGGAACGCGATCGGTCTGGTTGATGCGGGTGTCGATAGCCTCTTTAAGCGCGGCGAAGTCCGCCTCGCTCAGCGCGCCTTCGGGGCGCAGGACGACATAGGCGTCGTGCGATTGGTCGATGTCGATCATGGGCGGCCTCCTCTTGCCATGCGAGCAGCATGGATGAAACGCGGCTCGCCTGTCATTGTGCCCGATCAAAGGCGGGCGCGGAGCCCGCTATGCCTGCCGCTTCCGCACGAACTCGGCGCGCAGCACCAGCCCCTTGATGCCGGGATACTTGCAGTCGATCTCCTGCGCATCGCCGGTCAGCCGGATCGAGGGGATCAGCGTGCCTTGCTTCAGCGTCTGCCCCGCGCCCTTGACGGTAAGGTCCTTGATCAGGGTGACGGCATCGCCATCGGCCAGCACGTTGCCCACGGCATCGCGCACTTCCACCGCGCTTTCGGCAGCGCGCTTGGCGGCCAGTTCGCTGGCGGGCAGCCATTCGCCGCTTTCCTCGTCGTAAACGTAGTCTTCGTCGTCCATCGCTGCGCGTCCTCGTGGTCTGTGCCAGGCCCCATGGCAGGCGCAGGGCCGGTAGGGAAGGGGCGAGAGAGGTCCAAACGAGGATCGCACCGACCCCCGAAAGGAGATCGGTGCGATCGACCGCCATGCCTGGCGTCACCCGCTGTCCGGCGGGCTCGAGGACCGGGCGCGGGTGGCGGGGGCCGGTCCATTGCATAGCATTGCTGCTGCACCTCCATACGCCTTGGCGCCGAGTCGCTCCAAGCCCTTGGTACGAAGCGGGGCAGGCGTGCGCCGGGACGAGGGGAGCGATGGGCCTGGCCAGCCATGCGTGCTGGTGTCGCGTCGGCTCTGCGCAGGGGGAATGCGATGAACGATGGAACGGGCGGCGGGCAGTCGGTGTGCATGGGGATCGGGTGCAGCAAGGTGTTCGATGGCCAGGCATCGCACTGTCCGCATTGCGGCGCAAAGGCGATCACGCGCGACAGCCTGCGGCGGCGCGGGTGGTTCCTGGTGGCCTGCGGGATCCTGCTGCTGGGGCTGATGGCCTGGGTGCTGGCCTACCTCGTGCCGCCGATGCTGGCGGGTGGCGAGGAAGTGGAAGGATCGCGCTTCACCGGCACGCAGGAAGACGTGCAGATGATCATGGGCGTGCTGGGCGCGGTGGTGGTGTTCGGCCTGGCGTCGCTGGCCAGCGGCCTGATCCAGGCGATCCAGGGCGTGAGGCCGCGCGCGATCATCGTGGTGATGCTGGTGCTGGCGGCGGGGCTGTTCGCCTTCGGAATGGCGGTGCGCCGGGGGCTGCTCGGCTAGGGTTCGGACCCTAACTGCCGCGCCCGCGCCCCACCGGGTCGGCATAGCGGCCCGCGTCGCTGTCGGTATAGCCGCCGTTCCAGCCGCCGCGCCCGCGCCCGGCGGGATCGGCATAGCGGCCGGTGTCGCTGTCGGTCACGCCGCTGCCGCCGCGCCCGCGACCTGCCGGATCGGCGTAGGCTCCGCTGTCGCTGTCGGTAATGCCGCTGCCGCGCCCGCGCCCGGCGGGATCGGCATAGCGGCCGGAATCGCTGTCGGTCACGCCGGAGTTGTAGCCGCCCCGCCCACGGCCATTGCCCGCCGGGTCGGCGTACTGGCCGGAATCGCTGTCCGTGACGCCGGAATTGTAGCCGCCGCGCCCGCGCCCGTTGCCTGCCGGGTCGGCATAGGAGCCGGTGTCACTGTCGGTAATGCCGCTGCCGTAGCCGCCCCGGCCATTGCCCGCCGGATCGGCGTAGGATCCGCTGTCGCTGTCGGTAACGCCGGAGTTGTAGCCGCCGCGCCCGCGCCCGGCGGGATCGGCATAACGGCCGGTGTCGCTGTCGGTAACCTGCGCTCGCGCCGTGCCCGATATCAGCGCGGTGCTGCCCGCGGTCACGGCACCCACCACGCGGGCGATGAACGAACGACGGCTGCTACGGAACATGCGCTTCATGGCCGGGCCCTCCTGCACCGGGTCGATGGAAATCGACTGGCTGGAAGGCTGCCACGCGGCATCTGAATGCACCCCGAACGGCGCTGGCAGCAAGGCGCAAGGAAGCGGCCTGCGGCGCTATCCGAACAGGTAGCGCATCCGGATGCTGACCGCGCTGGCGGGGCCAAGGTCCACCAGGCTGCGGCTGAAGTGCGGCATCCCGCCGGGGTTGTTCGAAACGCCCACGCCTTCGGTTGGCATCCCGATGAAGTTGTGGCCCATGCGCCCGTTGCCGTTCTCGTCGTGGTGACGGTGATCGCATATTGCCCGGCGTGTGGCACCGGCAGGCTGACGTGCATGGTGGTGCCGGTGACGCGATAGACGTGGCGCGGCACGCCGTCGCCCTGCTCGCACGAGGGGAAGTGGTCGCTCTCGCTCCACAGGCAGACGATCAGCTGGCCGTCGGCGGAATGCAGGTCGGTCACCGTCAGGTCCACTGCCGGGCTACCCTGCTGGGCCAGGATCGGTGTGCTCGCGGCGAGGGCGGTGAAGGCTGCCAGCGCGGCAGCTGAGCGGATCGGGTTCACTTTGGCAGGACTCCTTGGTAGCGCCATGTCATGCAGACGCCGCCGGGCCGCAGGTTCCGCAGCGCGGCGCGCGGGATTTGTCCGATTGGCTGGCCTGACGAACTGACGGGAGTGCGCGATGAAGGTGCGATTGAGGGCGATGGTGATGTTGCTGGCCGGGGCCTGCCATTCGGGCCAGACTGCCGGCGTGCCGGGCGATGCCGGGGATACCACGCCCTTTCACGAGATCGCGGCGGACGAGGTGATCCGCTTTGCCGGGACCGAGCCGTTCTGGGGCGGGCAGGTGGCAGGCACCAGTCTGACCTATACCGCGCCCGACAACCTTGACGGCAGCGTGATCACGGTGGAACGCTTTGCCGGGCGCGGGGGGCTGTCGTTCAGCGGCAGGTTGGACGGGCGGACCTTCGACCTGGCGATCACGCCGGGCGACTGCACCGACGGGATGAGCGATCGCACCTATCCGCTGGTCGCCACGCTGCAACTGGGCAGCGAACAGCGCAATGGCTGCGCCTGGCGTGACAGCGATGACCTGGGGCCGCAGCCCTAGTCGGCACAGGCTCTAGTAGACGCCCTAGAACACGCCGGGCGTTTCGTGATGCGCCACGGTGCTGGGCCGGTCGGGCTGCAACAGTTCGCGGCCCAGCGACTGGGTGGTGGCAGGGCCGCCCGCGATCGGCGTGCAGCTGCGCCCGGCAAGGAAATCCAGCGCGGTGGCCAGCATCGTTTCCTGCGGATCACCGAAGTTGTGGAAGATATCGTCGCTGGCGCGGCAGGTGTTGGGCAGCACGGTGGCCAGGCCGTTGTAGTAATCGCCCACCCCGGCAGAGTTCTGCAATTGCAGCGTGACGATGCGCAGGCGATCATCGCAGGCGGTCAGGTCGAAGGCGCTCTGGCCCACCGGCTTGCCGTAGGTGTTCTCTCCCACCAAAGCCATGTTGTTGCCCAGGTAGGGCGCCATGCCGTTGATCAGCGCTTCGCTGGCCGAAGCCGATCCGCTGGTGGTGATGAAGGCCACGCGGGTGGGGGCGACCGACTGCGACTGGGTCTGGAAGCGATAGGTGTCGTTGTTGCTCGACTTGCTGGCGCGGAAGGCGATGGTTTCGAAGATCTGCCCCACCAGGTTGCGCGCCATCAGGTCGCCAAAGTCTTCGTTGACGCTGATCGCGCCGCCGCCGTTATAGCGCAGGTCGATCACCAGTTCGGTCACGCCCTGGGCGCGGAAGCTGGCGAAGGCATCGCGCAGGTCGGCCACGGCGGGGTCGATGAAATTGGTCAGCCGGATATAGCCCACCTGGGTGCCGTGATCGCTGATGATCTGCGCGCCGTAGCGCGGGACGGGATCGAGATCGTAATCTGTCTTGCTCAGGCTCACTTCGCGGGTGACATTGCTGGCATCGGTGATGCGCAGCACGCGGGTGACGCCGGGATCGGACGGGCCAAGCGCGTCGATCACCGCCTGCGCGCCGCCGGTGGCCATCAGGCTGTTGACCGTTTGCAGGTTGGCGGACGTGGTGCCGATGGCAAGGATCTCGGTCCCGCGTTCCATGTTGGCTGCCAGCGCGGCGGTGCCATCGAAGGTTTCGGCAATGAACACCCGGCGGTTGGTGGTGTCGTAGATCAGGCGAATGCCGAAGCCCGCGCTCGATCCGGAATTGTAGAAGGCGTTTTCCTCCGCGATCGAGGTGACGTAGCTGAAATAGCGATCGCGGTTCTGCGCGCGGGCGGGGGCCACCAGCGCGTCGATATAGCTCTGCACGTCGGAATAGCTGGAGGCGTTGACACCCGTGGCCACCAGGGTGGGGAACAGGTACCACTCGTCGATCACCTGGCGGGCGAAGTCCTGCCGGTTGGCCAGCGAGCAGGTGGACGTTGTGGGCGTGGGGGTGGGCGTAGGTGTGCCGCCGGTGGCCGTCGGCGATGGCGTGCCGCCTCCGCCGCAGGATGCCGTCATCGCGGCGCAAGCAATGGAAAGTGCCAGGGTCGACGTGCGCATGAAAATATCCCCGAATATGAAACGCTTGGTGGCCAGGGGTCGCTGTCTCCGATCCTAGTGCGCGGCCTTGCGGGTGGCAAGCAGGGCATTTGGCGGGCCAGTTGATGCGGGCGCACCGGCAGTGGCGCCTTCTTGCCAGAGGCAATCCTTCGACAGGATGAACGGCGCGCGCCCTTGCAATGCCCTGCCACAGGCGGCACAGCGCGCCTTCGCTTGGTTTTACGAGGCAGGACAGGAATTTCGCATGGCACAGGCTCGGGCACAGGCACTGGTCCCATGGCTCGCAGATGCGCTGGGTGACGTGCGCGCGGGGCACGCCGGACTGATGGCCGCGCGGCTGGGCGGCGAAGGGCTGCTGGGCCGGGGCGGGCTGAAGCTGACTTCGGCCGCCTTCGACCACGGCGAGGAGCTGGACCCCAGCTTCACCGCCGACGAGGAGGATGCCGTCGCCCCGCCGCTGGACTGGAGCGCGCCGCCGCCTGGAGCGCAGGAACTGGTGCTGGTGGTGGAAGACCCCGATGCTCCGGGCAGCAAGCCGTTCTGCCACTGGCTGGTCTGGGGCCTGGCCCCGCAGCGCGGCAAGCTGATGGAAGGCGAGGCCCCGCCGCGCGTGGGCAAGAATAGCTTCGGCAATTCCGAATGGCTGCTGCCCGATCCGCCCACGGGCGCCGACCCGCACGACTACGTATTCCAGCTGTTCGCGCTCGACCTGCCGCTGGCCCTGATGCCCGGCGCGACGCGCGAAGAGCTCGAATCGGCAATGCAGGGCCATGTCATCGCACTGGCCCTGCTCACCGGAACCTATGCCCGCGAAGAAGGTGGGGATTACGACTGGGACGAGGACGACGACGCCGATTGATCGGTGCTAGACCCCCGTCCAGCTATTTTGACTGAAAGGACATACTGAAATGGCTGCCAAGAACAATGCGCTCAACAAGCCGGTGAACCTGACGCCCGCGCTGGAAGAGGTGGTCGGCAAGGGTCCGATGACCCGCGCCCAGGTGACCAGCAAGGTGTGGGACCATATCAAGGCCAACAACTTGCAGGATTCCAAGGACAAGCGGATGATCAATCCCGATGCCAAGCTGGGCGCGGTGATCGGCAACGACCAGATCTCCATGTTCAAGATGACCGGTGCCGTCTCCAAGCACATGAGCTGAGACGCAGCAGTCTGCTGAAACAAGGGCGGGCGCGCGGCGAGAGCTGCGCGCCCGTTTTTGTTTTGTTGGCGAAGCCGCCTCCGCGGCTTCGTCCTCCCGGCAGTTCCCTCCGCTCCGCTACGGGGCCGGTCCGGGCGCGCGGTCGCGCTTGCGGTCGGCTGGTCGCCGACCGGGCCAGTGCAGCGGACAGCCGTAGCATCGCGTTTATTCACATATCCGAACTGTTCGCATCTCTGTAGGATTTGACTTGCCGCAAGGCGCGCTGGCGTGGCATTGCTAGGGACAAGAACAAGGCGACCTGCCACAATGGCGGAACAGCCGGGAAAGGATATCCTCATGGCCCAGATCGTCGGCGGATTTGCCGTCTCGCACACGCCCACCATCGCCTTCGCGCACGACGCGAACAAGTACGACGACCCGGTGTGGCAGCCGATCTTCGAAGGGTTCGCGCCGGTAAAGGACTGGCTGGCCGAAACGAAGCCCGACGTGATCCTGTATGTCTACAACGATCACATGACCTCGTTCTGGATGAACCATTATTCGCACTTCGCCATCGGCATCGGGGAGGAGTTCAAGCCTGCGGACGAAGGCGGCGGCGCACGCCGTATCCCGCCGCTGAAGGGCGATCCGGAGCTGGCCCAGCACATCGCCTTTGGCATGGTGGCCGACGATTTCGACCTGTCGTACTGGCAGGGCATGGGCCTCGATCACGGCGCCTTCTCGCCGCTTTCCGCCCTGCTGCCCTACGATTTCGAGCACGGCTGGCCGGTGAAGGTGGTGCCGCTGCAATGCGGTGTGCTGCAATTCCCCGTGCCCAAGGCGCGCCGGTTCTGGAACTTCGGCCGCAGCCTTCGCCGCGCGATCCAGAACTATCCCAAGGATATCAAGGTGGCCATCGCCGGCACCGGCGGCCTGTCGCACCAGGTCCACGGCGAACGCTGCGGCTTCAACAATCCCGAATGGGACCACGAATTCATGGACCGCCTGCACCGCGATCCCGAAAGCCTGCTCGACATGCCGCTGGGCAAGCTGGCGGAACTGGGCGGTATGGAAGGTGCCGAAGTGGTGATGTGGATGCTGATGCGCGGCGCGCTGGCCCCCACGGTGAACAAGCTGCACCAGAGCTATTTCCTGCCCTCGATGTGCGCCATCGCCTCGATGGTGTTCGAGGATGCCGAAGAGGATCCCTCGCCCGAAACGCCGGAGGAATACGCCGCGCGCATCTATCGCGACGTGGAGCCGGCAACGCACCTCGAAGGCACCTATCCCTTCACCATCGAGCGCAATGTGAAGGCGTGGCGGATGAACAACTTCCTCCACTCGATCGTGCAGCCCGCGTTCCGCGAACGCTTCAAGACCGATTTCGAGGCGCTAGCCGACGAATATGCGCTGACCGAGGAGGAAAAGCAGCTGATCCGCGATCTCGATTGGATCGGGATGATCCGCTACGGCGTGATCTTCTTCAACCTGGAGAAGCTAGCGCCCGTCGTGGGCCTGGGCAACATCGACGTCTACGCGGCGATGAAGGGCCTGTCCGTCCCTGAATTCCAGAAGACCCGCAACGCCGCCATCAACTACTCGGTGGAAGCCGAACCGGCGACCTGATCGGCGTCAGGAACGGCGCGCAAACGGCCAGTCGAGCAGCCGCGCCGCCCACAGCGTGGCCCAGATCAGCAGCGGCTGCGCCACCATGCGCGGGACATGGTAGGCCATGCCCCAGCCATGATCGGGCCGCGCCATGTCCAGCAGCATGTGGTTCACGTTGGCGGGCCAGACGCACAGGGCATAGAGCGCCAGTGCCACGGCCCCGGCCCGGCGCAACCCGCCGGAGGCAGGCTGCACCAGCGCCGCCGCACCCGCGAATTCGGCCAGCCCGGTCCAGAACACCACCGCTTCCGGCCACGGCACCCAGCCGGGCATGATGCGCAGGAAGGGGCCGGGCGCGGTGACGTGGAAGTACCCTGCCACGGCGTAGAGCAGGGCGATGGCCCAGAGCACTAGCTGGCGCGCGGTCATTGTTCGGGGTGCCAGCCGGGCGGGGCCAGGGTGAACCCGGCAAAGTCGAAGCCGGGCGAGACGACGCAACTGACCAGCGCATAGTCATGCCCGCCCGCCAGCGGTTCGGCGGCCTGCCAGTCGCCCGGCGAAATCACGAAATGGGCCAGGTCGCCATGCGCCACATCGGGGCCAAGCCGGTGGTGTTCCACCTTCAGCTCGCGCGGATCGCTCACCGACAGTTGCAGCGGGTTGCCGCCGTGCCACAGCCAGATCTCTGCCGCGTCCACCTTGTGCCAGTGCGACTTGTGGCCGCTTTCGAGCAGGAAATGGATCAGGGTGCCGCTGGGCCGTTCGCCGTCATCGCTGGCGGCGCGCCAGGTCTCGCGGAACCAGCCGCCTTCGGGGTGCGGCTGGAGCCCCAGTTTCGCGATGATATCGGCGGCCTTGGTCATCCTGATCGCGCTCTTGCCAGCTTGCGCCCGGAGTGCATAGTCACTGCATGACCAAGCCCCTGTTTCGCGCCGCCTTGCTGGCCGCTGCCGCCCTATCTTCTTTCCCGCTATCAGCCCAGCAATCGCCAGAGGAAGTGGCCATGGCCGCGCTGGCCGCCGCGCCGGTGTGGGACGGGCATAACGACGTTCCCGGCAGCCTGCGCAGCAGCCATGGCAACGTGATCGAGCAATTCGATTTCCACCACACGCTGGAAGGCGATCACTGGACCGCGGGCGAGATGCATACCGACCTGGCGCGGCTGCGCCAGGGCCAAGTGGGGGCGCAGTTCTGGTCGGTCTATGTCCCGGCCTCGCTGGCCGAACCGCAGGCGGTGCAGAACACGCTCGAACAGATCGACGTCACCCTGCGGCTGATCGCCGCCAACCCCGACGACATGGCGCTGGCGCTGACGGCGGACGATGTCGAGGCGGCCGTGGCCAGCGGGCGCGTAGCCTCGCTGATCGGCATGGAGGGCGGCCACTCGATCGGGTCGAGTCTGGCAGTGCTGCGGCAGATGTACGCGCTGGGCGCGCGCTACCTGACGCTGACGCACAGCCGCAACACCCCCTGGGCCGACAGCGCCACCGCCGATCCCGAGCACGATGGCCTTACCGATTTCGGCGTGCTGGTGGTGCGCGAGATGAACCGGCTGGGGATGCTGGTGGACCTCAGCCACGTCAGCGAGGCGACCATGATGGATGCGCTCGACGTGGCGCAGGCGCCGCTGATCTTCAGCCATTCGGGCGCCCGCGCAGTGAACGGCCATGCGCGCAACGTGCCCGATGCCGTGCTGGCGCGACTGCCGCAGAACGGCGGGATCGTGATGACCGTGGGCCTGCCCGGCTACCTCAGCGAGACGCAGCGCGTGTGGTTCGCTGCGCGCGCGGCGGAAGAGGCGCGGCTGAAGGCATGGTGGCAGGGCCAGCCCACTGCGGTGGCGGCGGGCATGGCGCAGTGGGATGCGGCCAACCCCACCCCGCTGGCCACGGTATCCGACTGGGCCGACCATATCGACCACGTGCGCGCCGTGGCAGGGATCGACCATATCGGGATCGGCGGCGACTACGACGGCATGGCCAGCGGCCCGGTGGGGATGGAGGACGTGAGCGGTTACCCCGCGCTGTTCACCGAACTGGCGCGGCGCGGCTATTCGCAGGAAGACCTCGAAAAGATTTCCTATCGCAACATGCTGCGCGTCATGCGCGAGGTCGAGCACTATGCCATGACGCAGGCCGACGCTCCGCCGATTGAAACGCCAGTTAGCTAGAGCAGGTCCAGCGTCAGCTGGTCACGCACGCCATCGCACAGCCGGTCGAGCGCCTGGGCAAACAGATTGCCGGGTTCGGACACCGCTTCGAACAGCGTCATCGAACTGCGGAACTTCATCGCGTCGATCGGGCCGAGAACGTCCAGCGGGCTGCGCCGTCCGGCATGGCTCAGCATGGCGCGGGTGCATTCCTCCAGCCGGGGGCCGAGCAGCGCGTGGTCGAGATAGGCGCGTGCTTCCGCGCGCCCCGCCAGGGCGAAGAAGCGCGCGGTATTGCTCACGCCCAGCCCAGCCAATTGCGGGAAGACGAACCACATCCAGTGCGATTGCTTCAGCCCTGCGCGCAATTCGTCCAGCGCCAGCGGATAGGCGCTGGCCTGGGCCTGCACGAAGCGGTCTAGATCCGCGCCGGGGGTCATCCGGCCCGGCGTGCCTATTCGGCGGGAGCTTCGCCGGTGCTGTCGGCAGCGGCTTCGGTGCCGGCATCATCTGCCGGGGCTTCGGCCGTGGCACTGGCATCGTCGAGCTCGGTTTCATCGACGCTGGTGTCCATGCCTTCGAGCGGCGGGAAGCCTTCGTCGTAGCCACCGGCCGCGCCGAGGTCCGCCCCGTCATCGGCGCCGTCGATTGCCGCGGTGATGTTGATGATCGCCGCGATCAGCGCCATCGCCAGCACCACCACCAGCAGCAACAGGCCCTTGCCCGAACTGGCCGAACTGGCCGACCTGGCCTGCGCTTCCTCACTCATGTCCGAATCCTCCCAAGATGACTTTGTCCGTTCCTAGCGCGGCAAGCGGTCGTGGGCAATTCAGTCGCGCAGCAGTTCGTTGATTCCGGTCTTGGAACGGGTCTGCGCGTCCACCGTCTTGA
>JAGREI010000092.1 GCA_020446625.1 Erythrobacter sp. | reverse complement strand
AGCGCCAGCAGCAGCCCGGCCAGCAGCCGCAGCAGCCCCAGCGAACCGAGCAGGCTGGTGAGGTAGATCAGGCGCGCGTAACC
Source organism: Erythrobacter sp. (assembly GCA_020446625.1). Classification (GTDB taxonomy): domain Bacteria; phylum Pseudomonadota; class Alphaproteobacteria; order Sphingomonadales; family Sphingomonadaceae; genus Alteraurantiacibacter. The sequence continues at coordinate 7,122 of JAGREI010000092.1, read as the reverse complement.
GATCGCGGCATCGTCTTGCAGGCCAGACCCCGCAAAGCTGGCCGTGCCTGCCTGCCCTTCCAGGTACTGGTTGGTCATCCGCCCGGTGCCGGTATCCATGATCGCCAGGATCGTGTCGTCGACCCATTGCAGCCGCTCCACCATGCCGCCGCCGGTATTGGCAATGCCGGGATTGCCGAGCGAGGCAGCGATCTGCGCCGGGCCATCGAGCACCACGTCATAAACCAGCGTGCGAAAGGCGGGCCAGGAGAAGGCCAGCGTCAGCACGATGCCCACCTTCAGCACGTCACCCACCACGTCGCGCCCTTGCGGCACGGGGCCGAACAGCAGGCGATAGCCCCAGACGGCGATGAACAGCGTCAAGAGGCCGCTCATCAGCAGGGCCGCCTGCGATCCGGGTTGCGACAGCGATTCGAAGCCGAAGCTGCCGAGATAGCGCGACTGGCAATCGATGTGCGTCACCACGCGGGTGACGAAGTTCTCTGCGGTGAGGATCTGCGGGCAGGCCATCAGGCGGCGCGCTCCAGCAGCTTGGCCATCCAGTCATCGGGCGCCTTGCCGCCTGTTTCCTCCACCAGTTCATCGAAGATCCGCACCGTGCTTTCGCGGCCGGAGAGGATGGTGAGCATCTTCTCCTCCCCCGCCAGGTCCAGCCGCGCCACCACCGAATCGTTGCCGTGCTTGATGAGGAAACAGTGCGAGTTGTCGGGCATGGTGCGCACCAGGTCGAACTCGTGCCGGGTCAGGCCGAAGCCGTTGATGTAATCCTCCGCCCGCGCCTTGGGATTGATCATGAACACCTGCGTGGCGGCCTGTTCGATGATGGCGCTGGCGATGCGGCTTTCCAGCGCGTCCTGCGCGCTTTGGGTGGCGAAGCCGACGATGCCGTTACGCTTGCGGATGGTCTTTTCCCAGTCCTTGATCCGGCGCACAAACACCTCGTCGTCCAGCGCCTTCCAGCCTTCGTCGACCACGATGATGGCAGGCGTGCCGTCCAGCCGTTCCTCCACCCGGTGGAAGAAATAGAGCAGCGCGGGGGTGCGCGCGGCGGGATCGTCGAGGATGGATGTCATGTCGAAACCCACCGCGCGGGCATCGAGGTCGGTCTTGTCGCGTTCGTTGTCGAACAGCCAGGCGCGCTCCCCCTCGCCCCACCAGGGGCGCAGCCGGGCGTAGAGATCGCGCGTGTGCGGGCGCGCCGAGCCGCGGAACAATTCGACCAGATCGCGCAGCCGGCGGCGTTCCGGCGGCTGGGCAAAGCTGGTGTCGAGCGCGTCGCGCAATTGCTGCAACTCGTCCTCGTCCACCCCGCCTGCCAGCAGGGTGAGCCAGTCGATCAGGAACTGCCGGTTGGCAGGCGTATCGGGCAGTTGCAGCGGGTTGAGGCCCGATGGCCGGTCCGACGCCAGCCGGTCATACTGGCCGCCGATGGCGCGGATGAACAGTTCCGCCCCGCGATCCTTGTCGAAGAAGATGATCCGCGGATCGTGCCGCCGCGCCTGCGCCAGCAGGAAATTGAGCACCACGGTCTTGCCGCTGCCCGACGGCCCGATCACGGTGAAATTGCCCAGGTCGCGCTGGTGGAAATTGAAGTAGTATGGCCCCGCCGCCGTCGTCTCGAACAGCGTCACGGCATCGCCCCAGTGATTGCCGCGCGCACGGCCCTTGGGAAAATTGTGCAGGCTGGCCAGCCCGGCGAAATTGGTGGTGGAGACGAGGCCGCGCCGCGCGATATACTTGAAATTGGCGGGAAAGCGCGCCCAGAAGGCCGGTTCCAGCGCCAGATCCTCGCGCACGGCATTGATTCCCAGATCGGCCAGCAGGGCGATCACTTCGGCCACCTGCCCGTCCAGCCGCGCCAGATCGTCGGCGTGGATCGCCACCGTGGTATGATGTTCCCCGAAACCCGCGCGCCCGGCGGCGACCTCGTCCTTCGCCAGCGACAGCTCGTCGCGCAGGCTCAGCGCCTCGTCCTCTGCCGAACGCATCCGCCGCAGCGCCAGGTTCATCCGCCCCAGCGCCTGCGTGCGTTCGACGAAGGCGAAGCTCTGCGTCACGTCCAGCTCGAACGGCAGGCGATAGAGTTCGTCGAACATGCCGGGCATGGTGCGACCGGGGTAATCCTTGATCGACACCAGCGCCATGAACCGGCGCGGCAGCGGCCCGGCGGGCGCCAGTTCCACCGTATCCGCGCCGAAGCTGACCCGGCGCGCGGGCAGATGGTGGCCCAGATCGCCATGCGGCAACTGCATCGGGCGCATGTCGGCGTTATAGAGGTAGGAGAGGAATTCGAGCGGTTCGGAACACTCGCCGTCCGCCGTCTCGTATGTGGTCAGCAGCTGCGGATCGTATTGCCGCAAGGCCGAAACCATGGCCTCGCGCGCATTGTCGAGCGCCAGCCGTTCGCCTGCCAGCTGCGCGGCATTGCGGCGGGCCTGCTTGCTGAACCATCCGGCCACCCGTTCGGGCCAGCCGATCTTGCCTTGCAGGGGACGGCGCACCATCGTCAGGAACAGGTCGTTGACGTAGAGGTTCTTCGCCCCCAGCCGCTGCCGCCAGCGTGCGTCCAGCCATTGCGAGAAACTGTCGGCATGACTGCCTTCCAGTTCGGCATCGGCGCGGCGGCGCACCACGTGGTGGTAGACCGCAAAGCGCGAATTGCCGACGGCGCGCAGCATCGCATCGCGCAGTTCGGTGCGGTAATTGAGTTCGGCGCTGTCGGCAGTCTCGAAATGGAACCCGGCCACCCGGATCACCTGCATCAGCAGCCCGTCGCGCGTCTCGATGGTGGCGGCATCCAGATGCCGCGCATAGGGCAGATGCGCGCCTGCGGGTGCCTCCCTGCGGGCAAGCTGGGCTTTCGAGCGGGTCATGGCCGGTACGAGTTGCACTGCCAGTGATCGTGGTTCTTCACCCGCGGACAGTGCCGCACGCGGGTGAGCCAGAGATCGACCACGCGCGGTTCACGCAGGCTGGCGATCATCCCGCCCAGGTGCACCAGCACGGCGGCCAGCAGCACCCACGGCGACTTGAACACTAGGAACAGTTCGACCGCCACGATCATGTTGATGACGAAAAAGCTGTAGGTCACGCCCGCAAACATCTGCGGACGCGTAAGCGCCACGAAGAGCGTATCGCTGCGCAAATCCTCGGCCACCGCCGCAACCCTCCTGCCCACAGGTTCAGCCAAGCTTGCAGGGTCGCGCCAAAAGGGCCCGAATGCAAGGATTTTGGCCATTTTCCGCCTCGCCGTGCCGCAAGTGGACAAGTGCTGGCGCGCCGCCCGCTGCCGCGCTAGCCTGTGCCGCGATGTTCGATACCGCCGCCAGCCAGCAGCCGATCGCCAATTCGATCGACTGGATCACCGGCACCCTGCTGGGTGACGTGGCGGGCGGGCTGTGCGTGCTGGCGGTGGCTTTCGTGGGCTTTTCCATGCTCACCGGGCGGCTGTCGATCCGGCGCGGGGCCATGGTGCTGCTGGGCTGCTTCGTGCTGCTGGGCGCGCCGATCATGGCCAACGGCCTGCTGACGCTGTGGGCGCCAGAGGCCAGCACGCCCGGCGGCGTGCCCGACCGGGTGATCTACGAAGCCCAGCCCCGCGCTCCGCTGCCCCCTGCGCCCTCGCCCGAGCCGATGTAACGGGACGGGTCCAGTAACGCCTAGCGCGTCGCCTCGAAAGCGAAGGTCAGCCGCACCTGCCCTGCCAGGTCCGATGCGCTTGGCCCGGTGCCTACGCCAAAGGCATTGCGGTCGATGCTGGCGCTGCCTTCCACGCTGCGGCGATTGCCGCTGCCCGCCAGGGTGAAGGCGATCCGCTGCGGATGGCTGGCGCCGTGCAATGACAGCGTGCCGTCGGCCTCGTAGCGGTTGCCGGACAGGCGCCGCACCGACGTGCTGCGCCAGGTGGCAGCGGGATTGGCGGCGGCGGAAAGGAAATCGGGGCCGCGCAGCATCTCGTCCTGCGTCGCATCGCCCATGCTGGCGCTGGCAAGGTCGACGCGGATGGTGATCGTGGCGCTTTCGGGGGCATCCGGGTCCATCGCGATGTCGCCGGTCCAGCGCGCGAAGCTGCCGGTCATGGCGCTGCCCGCGTTGTCGACCGAGAAGCGCAGGGAGCCGCCCGGCTGCACCGTCCACGCCGGCGGCGGGGCTGCGGGTGCTTCCTCCTCGACCGCCTCTTCCTCGGCCACGGCCTCTTCCTCGGCGGCCGTCTCGGTGGCTTCCGGCGTGGGTTCGGCCAGGGCTACCTGCTCGGCGGCATGGTCATCGCCATGATCGTGGTCGCCGTGCTCGTGTCCTTCGCCGCCCAGACCCAGGAAGACACCCGCTCCCAGCAGCAGGCTCAGCACCAGCATCCCCAGCGCAAAGCCCCCCTTGTCGGGGCTCATCCGCGCCAGCAGGCCGTCCTTCAGCAGGAAATGGTGCCGCAGCGCACCTGCCACGTGCAGCACGAACAGGCCGATCCCCAGCCAGGCCAGCAGTTCGTGCGATTCCTCGGCCAGCTCGTTCCACGCTTCCGCGATCGGCAGGTGCGGCAGGGGAATGGTGCCGAAGAGCAGCGTCGGCACCTCGATCGGGGCAGAGGAGACCAGCGCCCAGCCGGTCAGCGGCGCGGCGAGCATGAAGGCATAGAGCAGCCAGTGCACGCCGCCCGCTAGCACACCCTGCCAGCCCGCTTCCACCGCCGCGGGCGGGCGATGGGTCAGCCGCCAGCCCAGCCGCAGCACGGTGAGCAGCAGGATCGTGATGCCGATCGACTTGTGCAGCTGGAACAGCGCGAACCCGCTGGCATCGCGCGGCATGGCGTGGCCCAGCGCGATCTCGCCCGCCAGCGCCAGCGCGATCAGCCAGTGCAGCACCATGGCCACGGTGGAATAGCGTTGCTGTGCGCCCATCGGGTTCCTCTCTGCCGCGTTTCAACCGCTCTCGCCCAAGCCTGTCCCGCGTTCAAGGCCCCTTTCCTACAGCAAACCGAAAAGCGCAGCACCGCCGCCGACTCGAACCCCAGCAGCGGAGCACCCCATGGCCATCATCGAATCGCTTATCGGCCCCATCGCCTCGATCATCGACAAGATCATCCCCGACAAGGAAGCCCGCGACCGGGCGAAGATGGAATTGCTCCGGCTGGAAGGCACGCAGGAGATGGAGCTGATCTCCGCCCGCCTTTCCGCCATCGTGGCCGAAGCCAACTCCACCGACCCGTGGACCAGCCGCGCCCGGCCCAGCTTTCTCTATGTAATGTACACGATCATGCTGTTCAGCCTGCCGATGGGAATGCTGTCCGCCTTCAACCCGCAGGCCGCGCTCGATATCGGCAACGGCATCACCAGCTACCTGCGCGGCCTGCCGGAGGAACTCTACGCGCTCTTCGGCACCGGCTACCTGGGCTACACGGCGGCGCGCCAGTGGGGCAAGGTCAGGGGCGTGGAACGCTGACCGCAGGCAAGCGGGCGGCAAGCTCGGCGCTGTCGAAACTGCCGCCCGCATCGCGCACGATCCAGTCCTCGAACGCAGGCCAACGGCCCTGCTCGTGCAGCACCACGCCATCGGACAGCAGCGCCGCGACATAGCTGAAGCAGCTGCGCGCGCTCACCAGCAGGTCTGCCTCGATCATCTGCTGCATCGTCGCCATGGGATCGCCGTCGAGATCGAAGCGCGGCGAGAATCGTTCGAGGTCCGCAAACTGCTGCCGCCCGCCTTCCGAATGCACGGTGATGTCGGGGGTGATACCCCGGCTTTCCAGCACCGCCGTCACCACCTCCAGCGTCTGCACGATCGCCTCGCCAAGGTTGAAGAACCGCTCCCACGCCGCGTCGAATTCGGGCTGCGGGCGATCGGCATGGCTCAGTCCGGCGAAGGGAGTGTGGACATATTCCAGCGCGAACATGCGGCAGAAGGCCATAGCCCAGATGGTCATCAAGGCCCTGGACCCGGCCCCTTCGCCGTCGAGATAGTCGGTAACGGTCAGCCGCTCGATCGGCAGCAGGCTGGCAAGGTGCGCACCATTGGCCGCCAGCAGACGCGCGGCGCGGCGATCGCCTGCGGCAGCCGCGCCCGGCAGCCACTGCACGAAGCGGGCATAGTCTGCCAGGTCTGCCGTTGCGCGCGCTGTCATGGCGGGGATGTAATTGCGCCGCACCTCGCTTGGCAACTGCGACCGCGACCGGTAAGCAGCGCGACCATGACCCAGACAGTTTACGTCCTCAACGGCCCCAACCTCAACCTCCTCGGCACGCGGGAGCCGGAAATCTACGGCTCCGACACGCTCGACGACGTGGCGGCGCGGCTGGAAGATCGCGGGCTGGCGCTGGGCCTGACCGTCGACCTGCGCCAGTCGAACCACGAAGGCCACCTGGTCGACTGGCTGCACGAGGCGCAGGCCGAAGGCGCGAAAGCGGTGATTCTCAACGCGGGCGCCCTCACCCACACCAGCCTGGCGCTCTACGACGCGATCCGGTCGATCCGCACGCCGGTGATCGAGGTGCACATTTCCAACCCCGCCGCGCGCGAAGCCTATCGCCACAAGAGCTATGTCGGCATGGCCGCCGTGGGTTCGATCGCGGGCCTTGGCACTTACGGCTACGAACTGGCGCTGGAAGCGGCGGCGCGGCTGTGAGAGCCCGCTGCCCCTTGCCCCAGACCCACTTGCCATGCGCGGCGAAGGGTTCTAGCCGCAATGCCACTCTGACACTGGTCGCAGATTGGGGAATACATGCCTGAGAAACAGGGCACCGCCCCCCGCAAGGGTGGCATCAATGTGGATACCGCGCTGGTGCGCGAACTGGCCGATATCCTGGCCGAAACCGGCCTGTCCGAAATCGAGGTGGAAGACGACGATCGCAAGATCCGCGTCTCGCGTGCGGCGCCTGCCGCTGTCGCCGCGCCGGTGGCCTATGCCGCCGCGCCGGTCGCGGCCGCCGCTCCGGCTGCCGCCGCTGCCCCTGCGGCAGAGGCAACCGCTGCCGCGCCTGCGGCGGATCACGCCAATGCCGTGAAATCGCCCATGGTCGGCACCGCCTACCTCGCGCCGAATCCCGAATCGCCCAACTTCGTTTCGGTGGGTGACACCGTGAAGAAGGGCGCCACCCTGCTGATCGTCGAAGCGATGAAGGTGATGAACCC
>JAGREI010000006.1 GCA_020446625.1 Erythrobacter sp. | reverse complement strand
CACTGCATTTCGAACTCGTAACCCCGTCCGCCCTGATCCGCTCGGAAGACGTCCACATGGTGGTCGTCCCCGGCAGCGAGGGCGAATTCGGCGTGCTGGAAGGCCACGCGCCTTTCATGTCGACCATCCGCGACGGCGCGGTGCAGGTCTTCAAGACCGAAGGCGCGGCGCCCGAACTGATCGAAGTGCGCGGCGGCTTTGCCGAGGTGGGCGAAAACGGCCTCACCGTGCTGGCGGAGCACGTGGAGGGCTGATCCTCCCGCGCGCAGACACGGCTTTCCTACAGCAAGGGCCGCGGCACACCAGTGCTGCGGCCCTTTGCTTTTGGGAATTGCGGTGATGGAACAGGCAAAGCGCGGCGCTGGTGTCAACTTCGTGTTGGATCGCGATCCTGTTGAGACTGCACGAGAATTGCCCCGATCGTGGCATCGTCACGATGTCAACTTCGTCAACCTGGCTACACACCTCGCCCCCGCCGCACCGGCGCGTGGAAATCGGGCGGCTTGTCGGCAATCCAGCGCAGGAACTTCGCTATCTCCTCGTGCGCCAGCAGCGGTTGGCGCGCTCCTGCCATTCGCACCAGCTGGGCGTTGGTGAAGTGGGCGTGGATCGTGCGGTGGCAGATCGGATGGACCGGCACCACCTCGCGCCCGCGCTTGGCCTTGGGGACGGGATGATGCCACTGCACCTTGCGCCCCAGCGGTCGCTCGCACAGCCAGCAGGTCGTCTCGGCAGCCCCATCCATAAGCCGTTCTTAACCATGTTGCGGCATTGCTTGCCAGACATGAGCACGATCGTGGACCGACCTGGCACCCCGTGGCGCGGCGATCTGCCGTGCATGGTGCTGCTCGCGTTGGTCACGCTGGCCACGCGCGGCGTGTGGTTTGGCGACCCGGTGGCCGACTTCGACGAGCAGCTCTATTCCTTCATCGGCTGGCGCATGGGCCATGGCGAGCTGCCCTTCGCCCAATGGTGGGATCGCAAACCCTTTGGCCTGTTCGCCATCTATGGCGCGATCCATGCGCTGTTCGGCCCGTCTGCCCTCGCCTATCAACTGGTGGCCGCCGGGGTGACCATGGGCAGCGCGCTGCTGACCTTCCGCCTCGCCCGCCGCCTGGTGGGCCGGGTGTCGGCCACGATCAGCGCCGCGCTGATGGTGATGCTGCTGGCGGCCTATTCCAGCTATTCGGGGCAGAGCGAGGTGTTCTTCACTCCGCTGATGCTTGGCATGGCCGTGCTGCTGGTCGATCCCGCACACCCGCATTTCACCCGCCGTGCGCTGTGGGCCATGCTGCTGGGCGGGCTGGCCTTGCAGGTGAAATATACCGTCATCATGCAGTGCATCTTCTTCGGCGGCTGGGCGCTATGGGTGGAATGGCGGCGCGGACGCAGCCTGCCGCAGCTGGCCGGGATCGCCGCGCTGTTTGCGGTGCTGGGCCTGCTGCCGACGCTGCTGGTGGGCTTGTTCTACGCCGTTGTGGGCCAGTTCGACGCCTTCTGGTTCGCCAATTTCGCCAGCTTCTTCGAACGCGTGGCCGCGCCGCAGGGCCGCTGGGCGCCCAGCTTCTGGCTTGGCGTGGCGCCGCTGGCCGTGCTGGCAGCGGGCGGCCTTTACGCCGCCGGGCGCATGGCACGCCCTGCCCCTCTCGTTGCCTGGACCTTCTTCGCGGGCTGGAGCCTGTCGGCGCTGCTGACGGTGCTGCTGCCCGGCACGGTCTATCTCTACTACTACGCCGCCATGGCCGCGCCGGTGGCGCTGCTGGCGCTGCCGTTGCTCGACAGTCGCGGCCCCGCGAAAGCATGGCCCGGCTTTGTGCTGGCGCTGTTGCTGCTGTGGCTGCTGGCACTGCCCGCCCGCTATCAGCAATCGCAGGACGAACGTGCCGCCACCCAGGCGCTGGCCGAGGCAATCGCGCCGCATGTCAGCGACAGCGAATGCCTGTGGGTGTGGGACGGGCCGACCGCGCTTTACCGGCTGACGGGCAGCTGCGTGCCGACGCATTACGTCTATCCCGATCACCTCAACAACGCGCTGGAAACCGGCGCGCTGGGGGTGGACCAGCTGGCCGAGGTGGAGCGCGTGCTGGCCACGCGCCCCGGCGCCGTGGTCACCGCCGACACCGGGATGACTTTGCGCAATCCGCAGGCCGCTGCCGTGGTCGAGACCAGGCTGGCGCGCGATTACCGCCCCGCGCTGACGGTCAGCCTGCACGGCCGCCAGGTTACCGCGTGGGTCGCGCGCTCCGCTTCGTCCGCCCCAGCGACCACATCCACAAGCCCGCCCCAACAATGAGCGCCGCGCCCAGCAGGGCCACCGCGTCGGGCAGTTCCCCGAAGAAGATATAGGCCAGGGTGGATGCCGACAGCAGCTGGCCATAGGTCATCGGGGCCACGGTCGAAGCGCCGGCGTGGCTGGTGCCCATGTAGATCAGCCAGTGCGCCACACTGGCCGTCACCGCGATCACCGATACCGATCCGAAGGTGGTCCAGCCCGGCCAGCCGACTTGCAGTTGCGGCTCGCCCGACAGGTGGCCGATCACCATGGCCAGCGTCAGGATGACAGTGGCGGCAATGGCGACATATGCCTGCATGGCCAGGGCGCTGGCCGTCCCCGCGGCGGCGCGGTTGGCGGTCATCAGCGTGGCCATGCCGAACGCCGTCGCCAGCGGCAGCAGCGCCGCCAGCCCGATCAGCGAGAAGTTGGGGCGCAGCACCACCAGCACCCCGGCAAAGGCCAGCAGGGTGGCGGCCACGGTCTGCCAGCGCAGCCGCTCGCGCAGGAACAGCACCGCCATGATCGCGGTGAACATCGGCTGGGTAAAGCTGATCGTCACCGCCTCGGTCAGCGGCATCAGCCAGACGCCGGTGAAGAAGGCCACGGTCGCCACCGAAACGCCCAGCCCGCGCAGCACCTGCAAGCCCGGTCGCGGCCAGTGCAGCAGGGGCCGCCAGCCTTCGCGGGACACCAGCAGGCAGGTGAGCAGGAAGGCGGCAAAGCCATAACGCCAGGCCGCAATCGCCGTGGGTGCCCAGCCGCCGTCGATCCCCTTGACGATAGCGTCACCGATCGAGAGCGTACAGAACCCGGCCAGCGCATAGAGCAGCCCTGCCCGTTCCGAATGCTGCATGATGTGCGCCCTCCTGTGGTGGCAGGCGCTTAGGGGGCGTTCGGCGCGGCGGCAACCGAATTGCATGGCCGCTTGCGAATTTTACGAAGCGTTAAACGGTCATGCTTAACAAAGCCCTATCCGGCACCTGCCACGGGTGCCTGGCAAGTGTTCGATTTGGGGCGTGATGACGAAGCTGATTATCCAGATTCCCTGTCTCAACGAAGCCGAGACCCTGCCCGCCACGCTGGCCGCCTTGCCGCGCCGGGTGGAAGGCGTGGACGTGGTGGAATTCCTCGTGATCGACGATGGCAGCACCGATGGCACCGCGCAGGTGGCGCGCCAGTGGGGCGTGCACCACGTCGTCAGCCATCGCCGCAACCGCGGCCTTGCCGCAGCCTTCCGCTCCGGCGTGGACCGCGCGCTGGCCGAAGGGGCCGACGTGATCGTCAACACCGATGGCGACGGGCAGTACGAAGGCGCCGATATCGCCGCGCTGGTCGCCCCCATCGTGGCGGCCCGCGCTGATATCGTGATCGGTGATCGCGGCGTTGCCGACAACGCGCATTTCTCCGTTCCCAAGCGGCTGATGCAGAAGGTGGGCAGCGCCGTGGTGCAAGGGCTGGCGGGAACCCACGTGTCCGACGCGGTCAGCGGGTTCCGCGCGGTCAGCCGCGAGGCGGCGCAGCGCATCAACATCACCACCGAATTCAGCTATACCACCGACATGCTGATCCAGGCCGGTCGCAAGAAGATGGCGATCGTCACCGTGCCGGTGCGCACGCACCGGGTGGAGCGACCCAGCCGCCTGTTCAAGTCGATCCCGCGCTTCATCACCCAGACCGGGATCACGATGGTGCGCGCCTTCACCGCCTACAAGCCGCTGCGCGCCTTCGTCGGCACCGGCAGCCTGATCGCCATGGTGGGCCTGCTGCCGATCCTGCGGTTCCTGTGGTTCTGGATGCGGGGCGACGGCGGCGGCCATGTGCAATCGCTGGTGATCGGCGGCGCCTTGCTGGTGCTGGGCACGCTGGTGGCGATCATGGGCATGGTGGCAGACCTGGTCGCCGCCAACCGCAAGCTGATCGAGGAAAACCTCGCCCGCACCCGGCGGCTGGAATACATGCTGGCCGCGATGCAAGGCCGCGAAGCAGAGGCCGAAACGGCCCCTGCCAAACCCCGCCACCGGGATGCCGCGTGACCGCGCAAGCCGTGCCTGCTGACATCGCGCCGCGCCCGGCCAGCCTGCCGGGAGCGAACAGCGCCGTGTGGCCCACGGTCGCGATCGGGCTGCTGCTGGCGTTCCAGCTGAGCATGGTGCTCACCCGTTCGATCAACTGGGACGAGTTCTGGTTCTACTACCACGTCGCGGATTTCGCGCGCGGCAACTTGGCCCAGCCCTTGCAGAGCCTGCACGTCCGGCTGTTCGCCTGGCTGCCGGGGATGCCGGGCAGCGGGGTGGACAAGATCGTCACCGCGCGGGTGGTGATGCTGGGCTGCGAAGTGGCGACGCTGGCGGCGATCTGCGCCATTGCCCGCCGTTTCGTGCAGCCCTCCGTCGCGCTGGGCGCGGCGCTGCTTTACCTGTCGGCGGGTTTCGTGCTGCAACATGGCTTTGCCTTCCGCACCGATCCGATGGCGACGGCCACGCTGATGAGCGCGCTGGCGATCCTTGCCCGCGCGCGGCTGGCCGCCCTTCCCTTGCTCGCTTTCGCTCTGCTGGTGGCGGTGGCAGGCATGATCACCATGAAGGCCGTGCTGTTCGCGCCCGCCTTCCTGGGCCTGGCCTGGCTGCGCTGGAGCGAGGCGCGCTTCGCCCTTGCCACCGCCTTGCGCCTTGCCGCAGCGGGGCTGGCCGCCGTCGCGATCTTCGTCGCGCTGTACCAGTGGCATTCCGCCGCGCTGACGCAGGCGACCGGCGGGGCGGAGATGGCTGCCGGAGCGGCCGGGTGGATGTTCTTCCTCGGCGTGCCGCCCTACTGGCAGATGGGCGTAAAGGCCGTGCTGACCGCGCCCGTGCTGTTCCTGCTCGCGCTGGCGGCGCCGGTCATCACCTGGCGCTCGACCCGGCCCGTGGCGGAGAAATGGGCGCTGACGGGCCTGTGGCTGCCGCTGCTGCTGCCCTTGTTCTACACCAACACCGCCGCCTACTTCTACGCCTTCATGCTGGCCCCCGTTTCGGTGAGCGCGGCCTTGGCGCTGCAAGCCGCGCTGGCCCGCTATTCGCTGCGGCTGATCGTCGGTGTGCTCGCCGTGATGGCCACCGGCGTGTTCGCGCTGGAGGATCGCGCGGTGATCCACCGCCAGCGCGAACTGGTCGAAGTCACCGAGGCCCTGCTGCCGTCCGGCACGGCCTATTTCGATCACAACGGCATGATCCCCAGCCTGCGCAAGGCCAACTGGCTGGTGACCCCCGCCGTGCTCGACGCTTACCGCGCGGGGGGCGTGGCCAGCTATCGCGCCACCATGGAAGCCGAAGCCGTGCCGCTACTGCTGGCCAACGACGAGGTGATCGAAGCCATGCTGGCAGGCGACGATAGCGTGCTGCTGCCCGTCGATGCAGAGGCGCTGCGCGACAACTACCTGCCGTTCTGGGGGCCGATCCGCCTGGCCGGCTATGCCCTGCCCGCCGGTTCCGACAGGCTGCGCGAAGTACTGGTTCCCGGCAGCTATACCGTGCTGGGCGGTACAGCGGTGATCGACGGCACGGCCCATCCCGAAGGCAGCCTGGTAACGCTGTCGCGCGGCACCCACCGCATCGCCGCGCCCGCTGGCGCCGTGCGCCTGCAATGGGGCGACCATCTGGCCCCCCCGCTTCGCCCCTGGGATGACGGCGCGCTTTACGTCGGGTTCTGACCGCGCTCTGCCAGGAAGCGGTCCGCCAGTTGCAGCAAGTCCCGGCGGCGCGGTTTCAGCGCCTTGGCGGGTTGTCCGGCATAGATCGTCCACGGCTCGGTAGGCTTGGTCACCAGCGACAGCGCGCCCACGGCCACGCCTTGCGCAATGGTGGCGCCGGGCAACACCACGCTGCCGCTGCCCACGATCGCGTGCTCCCCGATGTCGGTCTGCTGCCGGTCCAGCGCCTTGTAGCGTTCCGGCACCATGGGATTGCTCATGGTGGCGCCGCTGTAGTCGTCGCTCACCGAATAGACCCGCACCCCGCCGGAGATATTGGCGAAGTCGGCAATGCGGATGCCGCCCGAACCGAACAGGCAGGCCCCCGTCGCCAGGTGGATGTGCGATCCCAGCGCAATCGCGCCGCCCGCGGCACTGACCACGCAGAAGCCGTCGATCCGGCAATTGTCGCCAATGCTGATGCGGTCCAGGTCCACCAGCTGGGCAGTCTCGTGCACCAGCACCCCGTTGCCCACCTCGGCCAGCCCCGCCGCGCGCAGGTCTGCGCTGGTCAGGTAGCGGCCGCCCAGCACCTTCACGCTGCCAGGTTCCCGATGATGCGCAGGATGCGATCCTGGTCGGCCGGGTCCAGCCCCGGATAGATCGGCAGGCACAGGATCTGCCCCGACATCCGCCGCGCCACCGGCAGGTCACCGGACAGGTAGGGCTGGAACATGGCAAGGTCAGCCAGCAGCGGATAGAAGTACTTGCGCGCAAACACCTGTTCGGCCTTCAGCGCATCGTAGATCGCATCGCGGGTAGTACCCGATTGCGGGTCCACCACGATGGGGAAATACGAATAGTTCGGCTCCACCTGCGGCGGCACCGCCAGCGCGGCCACGCCGTTCATCCCGTGCAGCCCTTCGCGATAGCGCGCATCCACCGCCGCCCGCTGCTGACGCACCTGTTCCACCCGTTCCAGCTGCAACAGGCCCACGGCAGAGGCGAATTCGTTCAGCTTGGCATTGGTGCCGACCATGCTGATCACCAGTTCGCTCTCGATGCCGAAATTGCGATAGAGGTCGACCGCGCGCTTGCCCGCCTCGCTGGCGCAGATCACCGCGCCGCCTTCGAAGGTGTTGAACACCTTGGTGCCGTGAAAGCTGAGCGTGGTGAAATCCCCGAAGCTCGCCAGCTGCCGCCCGCGCCAGCGCGCGCCGAAGCAATGCGCGCCGTCATAGATCACCGTCAGCCCGTGGCGGTCCGCGATCGCCTGGATCGCGTCGATCGCGCAGGGGTTGCCGTAGACATGCACGCCCATGATGGCCGATGTCTGCGGTGTGATCGCCGCCTCGATCAGGGCCGGATCGATGTTGAGGTCGTCAGGCCGGATATCGACGAACACCGGCTTCAGCCCCGAACGCACCAGCGAACTGACCGTGGCCACGAAGGAATAGGGGGTGGTGATCACCTCTCCCTGCAACTGCGCCGCCGCCAGCGCGGCTTCCAGCGCGGCGGTGCCGTTGCACACCAGCGACAGCGCGGGCGCCTCCAAGTAGTCGCGCAGGGCCAGTTCGAACTGTTCGTGGAACGGCCCGCGATTGGTGAGCACGCGGCTTTCCCAGATGCTTTCGAGCATCGGCAGCAGCTGCGCCAAGTCGGGCAGATCGGGCCGGGTAACGTAGATATCCTTGCTCAAAACACCTGCGTCCCTTGCCTTGCCACGACACTTTCCCACCATCGGGCGATGGAGAAACCGGGGATACCAAGCGCCCTGTCGCTGACCAATGCCGCCCGAACGGATATCACCCGCGACGAGCAGCAGGGCCAGTGGCACAACCATCAGCATGAACGCAGCACCTCGCCCCAACTACCTGGTCCACGCGGGGGCCTGGAATCCCGACAGCGGCGGCGGGATCTTCCTGCACATGCTGGTGCACCAGCTGCGCCAGCTGGGCGAGGACGCGAAGATCTGGCCGTGGTATCGCGATCCGCGCCCCGGCCTGCTGACCATGCTGCGCAGCGCCTGGCGCAAGCCCAGCCTGCTGCTGGGATCGGGCCACCGCTTCATCAACCCCGCGCTGGATACGCCCATCGCGCAATTTGCCGACCTGCGGCCCGATACCGTGGTGGTCTATCCCGAAATCCGCCTGGGTAACCCGCTGGGCGCGCAGAACGTGGCGCGCTGGCTGCTCTACAAGCCGGGCGCGCAGCACCCCTATCGCTTTGGCGAAGGCGAGCTGTTCTTCCGGGTGGAAGCCATGTTCGACCTGCCCGAAGTGACCGGCGGCGCGCAGGACCTGGTGCTGTGGACGCGCAACCCGGCCTATGTCGCCCCGCCGCCCGATGCGCCGCGCGAAGGAGCCTGCTACATGGTGCGCAAGGGCGACAAGACCCCGCGCATTCCCGAAACCGCCGATGCCCTGTGCCTGGATGGCAAGTCGCACGAGGAAGTGGCTGCCGCCTTCGCCCGCTGCCGCACCTTCTACAGCTATGACGAGGCGACCATGTTTTCGCTCTACGCCGCGCTGTGCGGGTGCGAGAGCGTTGTGGTTCCCGCCAGCTATGCCAGCCGCGCCGAATGGACCGCCCAGCACGCGCTGTTCCGCCATGGCGTGGCCTATGGCGTGGACGACCTGCCCCATGCCCGCGCCACGCAGCACCTGGTGGAAGACCTGATCGCCGCGAAGGAGGCCGAGGGGCTGGAAAGCGTGAAGGCATTCGTCACCGCCACGCAGGAGCACTTCGGGTGAAACTGGGTGCTGGCATCCGCGCGATTGCCGTCAACGGCCTGGGCGCCACCGGCATGACTCTGGCCGAAACGCTGGTGCGGGCGCTCTACTTCGTGGCCATCACCCGGCTGGTGGGGCCGGAAGGCTATGGCATCTATTCGTGGGCCATCGCGCTCTATGGCGTGGTGCTGGGCGGCGCATCCCTGGGGTTCGAGACGCTGGTGCCCTATGTCTATGGCAAGGGGCAGGCCGAAGGCGACCGCGAGGCGGGGCTGACGCTGTCGCTGCGCCTGGGGCTGGCCATGCTCGCCACGGTGGGACTGGTTGCCTATGCGCAAGCCGTCGAATGGGGCGAGCCGGAGATGTACGCGCTGCTGGCGGTGGCTCCGGCGCTGCTGTTCCGCGGCACCGCGCTGCTCGAACGCAGCATTTACACCGGGCGGATGGAAGTGCCGCGCAATGTTCCCAACGTGCTGGCCGCGCGGCTGGCGGAACTGGCGCTGGGCCTCGGGCTGATCGTCTGGGGCGCGGGGATCGCCGCGCTGCTGCTGCTGCACTGGGCCTGCTGGGCGCTGGAGGCGCTGCTGGCCTGGCGCGGGCTGCACCGGCGCGGGCTGCGGCTGGGCTTGCCCCGTCGCGACGAGAGCCTGGCCATGCTGCGCAAGGGCGCGCCCATCGGTGCGATGGACCTGGCCAACGGCTTCCTCACCGCCGCGCCGCTGGTGCTCTACGAGCCGCTGGCGCGCGATACGGCCGAGCTGGGGCAGATGGGGGTGGCGGTGCAACTGGCGGGGTTCCTGCTGGCGGCAGGCTTCGCCTTCCTTGGCAGCGCGGCGCCGGTACTGGCGCGCACGAGGGAGGTACGCGACGCGCGCATGGGCCATTACGGCTGGCTGGTGGCGCTGATCGCCGTGCTGGTCTGCGGCGGACTGGCGCTGGCCTGGCAAGTGGTGTCCGTCCCGCTGATCCAGCTGGTGTTCGGCCACCAGTACGATCTTGCCAGCGAACTCACCACCTGGACCATCCTGGTGGCTGGCGCGGTGCTGCTGCCGCACGGGTTCCAGCAGGTGCTGATCATGGAACGGCGCTACTGGCTGGCCCTGCTGGCGAACGGCGCTGCCTGCGCGCTGGCGATTGCGGGCTTCGCGCGGATGAGCGCGGACAGCGGCCCGGTGGCAGCCTTGCAGGTGGTGCTGGCGGCCTGGGGCCTGCGCGCGGCGATCGTGATCGCGGCAGGCTGGCGCGAGACGCACCGCCTGCTGGCCAGCTTCAGGACAGGATGAAAAACGGCAGGTTTTTCAGAATGTTGTCAGCCAGAAGCCGGTCGCGCAGGAAGAACGCCTTGCGCGCGGCCAGCCCCTTTCCGGGCAGCGCGGCATAGGCTTGCAGGATCGCCCGGTCTTCCGCCGTTAGCCTGTCGCCATACCGTTCCACGAAAGCCCCCGCCTGCCGCTGCGTGGCCGCCAGCAGCTTGCGCGATCGCGCTGCCGCCTCGCCCGCATTGCCCGCGACATAGCGCAATTGCGACAGCGGATCGTTGGCGTTCGCGCCCAGCGTGTTGCCGCCGTGCTGGCGATAGAGGATGGTCGCCTGCCGCACCCGCACCAGCTCGCCCAGCCCGGCGGCGACCATGGCCAGCCACCAGTCGTGCATGGATGCGGCGGGCGGCACCGGCAGCGCCTTGTCGCGCAGCGCGGCATTGCCCAGCGAGGCGCAGCCGGTGACGACATTGTGCAGCATCACCTGCCGCAACTCGCGCCCCGGATAGAGGGTAGGGCGGCGGGAGAAGCGGTGAAAGCTGTCGGCAATCGGTTGCAGCGCGGCATCGACCACCCTGAGGTCCGACCAGGCCAGCACCGGCGTGTCGTCGGGCAGCCCATGCTCCGCCTCGCGCACCGCCGCCAGCATCGTGGCCAGCTTTTCCGGTAGCCACACGTCGTCCTGATCGCAGCAGGCAAAATATGGCGCCTCCGAGGCTTCCAGCAGCGCCGCGAAGTTTAGTGAAGCGCCCAGCCCCTTGCGCCCGTCCTCGATGATCTCGACCGGCTGTGAAACGCTTTCAGACCACGCTCTAACCACGTCGAGCGAACCGTCCGTCGAACCATCGTCACGCACCAGCAGCCGCCAGTCCCGGTGGCTCTGCGCGGCGAGCGAGGCGAGCTGTTCGGGCAGGAACCTCGCCCCGTTGTAGGTCGCCAACAGAATGTCGATCCGGCTCATGCCGCCATGGCCCGTGCGATCACGCCGCGCCATTGCTCGACCAGCGCGGGGAAAGCGAATGCCCGTTGCAACTGGCCGTGCAGTTCTGCCGGCAGCGCGGCACGCTCTCCGGCAAACCGTTCCAGCGCGGCCAGCAGCGCGGCGGGATCGGCGGGCGGGACGAGGTAGAGGCCGGGCGCATCATCCTGGGCAAGTTCGCGCATGGCGGGTGAATCCCGCGTTACCAGCGGCTTGCCCACCACCAGCGCCTGGTACACCTTGTTGGGGATCACCCGCGCCGCCTTGTCGCTGGTGCCGAAGATGCCCAGGCAAATGTCCGCCTGCGCCATTTCCTCGCCCAGCCGGGCATAGTCGACCCAGGCGATCCGGTGCACATGCGGCGCGTCCGCTGCCGCCAGCCGCGCGTCGATCCGCACCGCTTCCTGCCCCTGCCCCACCACGGTCCAGCGAAAGGCGCGCCCGCGCGGATCGAGCGCCGCGTCGATGATCGTGTCGATCCCGTGCAGGGGGATGAACTGGCCGTAGAACAGCACCTCCACCGGGCTGTCGGCCGCGCGCGGTGCGGCAGGGGGAGGCGCGAACACGCCTTCCTCCGCCCCCACCAGCACGGCGTCCAGCTTGCCCGGTGGCACCCCGTGCAGGTCGCCCATCAGCGCGGCATGGGCGCGCGTGTCCAGCACCACCCGGCTCGCCACGCGGCAGGCCGTGCGTTCCATCCAGTGCAGCAGCCGGGCCGACATGCCCTGCTCCGCCCCCATACCGCGATCGCGGGCGTAGGTGTCGTAGATCGAGAGAAAGGCGTCCCACACCACCACCTTGCCGCGCAGCCGCGCCATGGGGGCCAGCAGCAGCATGTCGAACAGCCCCATGTAGCCCACCACCACCACATCGTGCCGCCCGACGAACAGGTAGCGCAGCGCAAGTACCGGATAGGCCAGCAGAAGTTTGATCCCCACCGCCAGCCGGGGGCCGATCCCGCGCAGCACGGACTTGTCCTCCACCCCCTGCCAAACGCCGAAATGCAGTTCGCGCAAGTCCGGGTCGATCGCCCGCAGGCACTGGCGCAGTAGCCGGGTGCGGGGTTTGCCCAGGTCATAGGTGCCCAGCAACAGCAGGCGCGGCGCAGATCTGTCGCTGGTCGGCACGCCCATCTTTACCCTTGTATCGCGCGCCAAATTCGCGCCGCGGAGGTCAAACTTAACCAGTTCTTCACCTAATTTCGCAAGAAGCAGCAGTAAGGAAATCCGCCGAATTCTGTGGGACGTGCGGATCTTGTGATTTTTAGGGGGATTGCGGCGATGAGCGCATTCGGACGGAAAAGCGGCGCAGCGGGCATGTCCGGCGGTGCGCGTCCGAGCTTCGGCGTCGCGCGCCCGATGCGCGGCGGCGCCCCTGCCCCGCGCCAGCCGGGTGACGATTCCGGCGCTTCGCTGCCCGGCGGTGAACAGTTCCCGCCCATGCCCAACGAAGGGGCTCCGGTAGATACGCCGTCCAGCTCCAGGCAGGGCGACGCGATGAGCCGCCTGGCGGATCGTTCCAACGCCGTCCACGACAACACCAGCGAGCTTGGCGGCTTCGAAGCCAGCGTCCACA
>JAGREI010000091.1 GCA_020446625.1 Erythrobacter sp. | reverse complement strand
CGCGTCACCTTCTGGGGCGCGCTGGCCATGGCGCTGACCGCCGGGATCGGATCGGTATTCGGGACGGTGGTCTAGGGTTCCTCTACAGGAATCGCGGCATAGGCCGCCTGCCCTTCCCCCTGCATCTGCGCGATCGTGGCGGCATCGAGCCAGCGGCCAGCCACCATCACGCCCGCGATCTGCCGGTAGTTCGCCACGTCTTCCAGCGGGTTCGCCGCCAGCAGCACCAGGTCGGCCCGCGCGCCCGGCCGCACCTCGCCCCACTCGCCTTCCTCGCCCAGGTAGCGCGCCGGGTTGAGCGTGGCCGTGCGGATCGCCTCGGCATCGCTCAGCCCGGCATCGCGCAGGGCGACCAGCTCGTCGTTCAGCGACCAGCCGTGAACCATGAACGCATTGGCGGTGTCGGTGCCCGCCAGCAGCAGCACGCCTTCCTCGTGCAGGATCTGCACGATGGCATCCTCTGCGAAGACCAGCGCCCGCAAGGCAAGGATGGCGTCATCGTCCCAGCCCATCGCGTCAGACAGTTCGAAGGCGACCCAAGAGTTCCGCATCGCAGGTGACGCGAAGCGCATTTCCGGCAAGGCCATGCTCTCTGCCCGTTCGGCGGCAGTTTGCAGGTAGCGATGGTCGAGCGCCAGGGTGGGAGTGACGGCAACCCCGGCCTGCGCAACGCGCCGCGCTATCGCGCGCAGCTGGTCCCAGTCGTAGATCTCGTCGAGCGACAGCTCGCCC
Source organism: Erythrobacter sp. (assembly GCA_020446625.1). Classification (GTDB taxonomy): domain Bacteria; phylum Pseudomonadota; class Alphaproteobacteria; order Sphingomonadales; family Sphingomonadaceae; genus Alteraurantiacibacter. The sequence goes on along the minus strand of JAGREI010000091.1, from coordinate 17,454 downwards.
ACGGCCACGCGGTTGCCAAGGTCGATGCGTTCCTGCTGCCAGTTCATCATCGCCCGGTCGACCTCGGGCCGCAGCGCCTCCTTCTCCCAGGTCGCGCTGATGTGTTCGATCGAGGTCATGCCCGCCGCAATGGCTTCGTCGATGGGTACGCGATTGGGGACATGCCCGGCGATCGGCAGGCCATGGCGATGCGCGGCTTCGGCCAAGGCCGCGAACGCCTCGCGCGTCAGCCGGTCATAAGGCTTGATGAAGTCGTATCCCGCCGCGGCCTGTTCGGCCACCAGCTGGTCCGCCATGGCCGGATCGGTCAGCATGGCGCTGCCCGGCCAGACCGGTGGATCGCCATCGACGATAGGACCGGCAGTGATAATCCTTGGCCCCAGCATGTCGCCACTGGTGATCGCTGCGCGCGCATCCAGCGTTGCCTGGTTCCCTGACATCTCGCGGATGGTGGTGACGCCGAAGGTCAGCGCCAGCGGCAGCTGCACCTGCTCGTACCAGGTGTGGGTGTGCATGTCGGCCAGGCCGGGGGCGAGGTAGAGGCCGGTGCCTGCGATCACCGCTGCGCCATCGGGCAGCGGGTTGGAGCCATCGCCAATGGCAACGATGCGCCCGTCCTCCACCAGCACGGTGCGATCCTCGATCAGCCTTCCCGTGGCGACATCCACCACGTCGATATCGGTGAAGGCCGTGGGTTGCTGCGCGTGGGCGCAGGCGGGCATGGCTGCTGCCAGCCCGGCACTCACCAGCAGGCCGATGGTCCTGATCCGCATCGCGCTTCCCCCCGACTGGAACCCCAGCGAGGATAGACACAATCTTGCCGGCTACGGCAAGCGGATCAGGATGCGTCCGACAGGCTCGCGGGGAAGCACACCGTCACCCTGGCGCCGCCGCCGGGTGCGCTGCCCAGTTCGATGGTGCCGCCGTGGCGCGCCACCACCTGGTCGACGATGGCGAGGCCAAGCCCGGACCCGCCCAGCGCGGCATTGCGCGAGGCATCGCCGCGCACGAAGGGGCGCAGCAGGTCAGCCTGCGGCAGGTCGGGGAAACCCGGTCCGCCATCGCTGACTTCCAGCCGCACCAGCCGCTCGCCATGATCCAGCCGCACCAGCGCGCTGCCGCCGTAGAGCAGCGCGTTGTCGAGCAGGTTCTGCACCACGCGCGCCAGCGACAGGGCATGGCCGCGGATGAAGGCGGGGCCGGCGCATTCCCAGCGCACCGCGTCGCCGGTCTGCTGCACCCGTTCCGCCACGCCGCGCACGATCTCGGCCAGATCGACCAGGTCCATCGCCCCCGTCCAGCCGCGCGCCAGCGTCAGCGAATTGCCCAGCAGTTCGCGGATGGTGGCAATGTCCTGCATGGATGCCTCGCGCGCGGCGTCGGGCAGGGCCTCGCTGCGGAAGGCCACGCGCGACAGCGGGGTGCCCACGTCGTGGGCGATCGCCGCCAGCATGGTCAGCCGTTGTTCGGCGTGCTCGCGGTTGCGTTCGTGCTGGTCGCGCAGTTCGCGCGCGGCCTCCGCGATCTCCGGCGGCCCCTTGGGCAAGGCGACCGTCCATTCGCCGCCGGTCCGGGTGGAGCGGGCCGCCTCGGCCAGATCCTGGATCGGACGCACGATGCTGCGCGCTGCCAGCCAGGCCAGGCCCAGGATCGCCACCAGCACCGCGCCGATGCTCGCCGCCGTTACCCGCTGCCAACGGATCAGCGCGCGATCGGGGCCGCGCCGCACCACTGTCCAGCGGCTGTCATCGCGCTGGTGGGCGACGATGAAATCGCCGCCCAGGTCATCACCCATCTGCCGCAGCGGGCCATCGACCCAGGCGCGAAAGCGGTTCTCTGGCTGGCCCGTCCGCGCCGCCAGCAAGGCCGCCAGTTCCGCACTCTCCGCGAAATTGCGGACCTGTGGCGGGGCAGGCGAGACCGTTACGTCGAAGCGATCGGGCCGTGTGTCCGGCAGTCCGTCGAGCGCGCGCTCAAGCTGGTCGAGCTTCACCGGCGGCTGGCGCGGCGGCGGCCCGCCCAGGGTGATAGCGATCATCGCCCCGGCGCTCAGCAGCACGCCCAGCGCCACCAGCAGCATCACCTGCGCGGCAATCGGAAGGCGGCGCAACATCGCCGCTCAGCGCCCCGCCACCGGCAGCGCCAGGGCATAGCCTTCGCCGCGCACGGTGCGCACCACTTCGCGCGGGTCATGCTCGGCCAGCTTGCGGCGCAGGCGGCTGATGGCGATATCGATCGCGCGGTCGAAGCTGTCGAAGTCCTCGCCTTCCATGCGGCTCATCAGATCATCGCGCGTCAGCACCCGGCGCTGCCCCTCGACCAGCGCCAGCAACAGGCGCCATTCGCGCGTGGTCAGGGCAACCTTGCCGCCATCGGGCGCGAACAGTTCGTGGGCCAGCCGGTCCATCCGCCAGCCGCCGAATTCGAGCACCGAGTCGCTGGCTACGGGATCGCCCCGGCGCAGCACGGCGCGGATGCGCGCCAGCAGTTCGCGCGGATTGCACGGCTTGGCGAGGTAGTCGTCCGCCCCCAGTTCCAGCCCGACGATGCGATCCACCTCGCCGCTCATCGCGGACAGCATGATCACTGGCGGGCGGTTGCCGGGTGGCAGGCTACGCAAGGCGGACAGGCCATCTTCGCCGGGCATCATCTGGTCGAGCACGATCAGGTCGACCGCGCGCGCGGCCAGCTGCTGGCGCATCGCGGCCACGCCTTCGGCCTCCACCACGGCAAAATCGTGGCTGGCCAGGAATTGCACGATCAGCTGCCGCAAGGCGGTGTCGTCATCGACGACCAGGATAGTGGAGGCGCTCACGGCAACTGTCTTGGTCAAAATGCAGGTTTGTGCAACCGGCTGCGAGGTCCGGGGGGATGCGAGGGGCTTCGACCTCGCAACCGGCTGCACGCCGCTCAGGTAGCCAGGCCAACCGTCGCGGAAGCTGTGTAACCCGCCGCCACGCTGCCGCTCATGGTCAGCGTCATCGCGGTTTTCTGGGCAGTGGTATTGTCACCGAAGATGCCATCCGAATTGATCGAGGTGGCGGCAAAGCGCGAGGCGCTGCTGCCGTAGGTGGCGGTATCGGCATAGACCGTGCTGCACACCGCCGATGGCACGGCCAGCTGCGAGATCAGCCGAGCGTAATTGCCCCGCGTGGCATTGGCGAGGCTGGAGAAGACCTCGAAATGGATGTGCGGATAGCGCCCGGCATAGCAGCCCGGCACGATGGTGGTGAACTTCACCTGCCCGTTGCTGTCGCTGACCTGGATGCCGCGCAGGTAGCTTTCGGCGGGCAGGTCATACAGCGAATACTGGCCCAGCGCATTGCAGTGCCACATGTAGACGGCGTAGCCCACCAGCGGCGAGCAACTGGAATTGACATCCACCAGCGTCAGCGTGATGTCCATCTGCACCCCGGCCGCCACGGTCGAGCTGCCGATCAGGCTGCTGCGGATGTCGGACCGCTGGAAGCTGGTGATGGTGAGCACGTTGGACGTGGCACCGCGCGAGGTATTGGTGCCGTCCGCCGGATAGGGGCCGTTGGTTTCCTGCGCAAAGCTGGTGCACGATCCGCTGGTCGAGGTCGAGGTGGGGGTCGGCGTAGGCGTAGGCGTGGGGGTCGGCGTGGGCGTTGCCGTGGCGGTGCCGCCGCTCGATGCCGATGCATCGTCGCCGCCGCAAGCCACCAGCGCCAGCGACCCGCTCGCCATCCCCATCAGGCCCAGCGCCCGGCGGCGGCTGAGGATGCGCACGGTTTCAAGGTCGAATGCCAGCCCGCGATCGTGATCGTCTACGGGCGACAGAGGGTGGGCGAAATTGTCGGACAAGGTCAGTCTCCCGAGGGCTTCGAGAGACCGTTTATTCACCTTGTTATGCAGCGTGATTTCCGCCGTGTTTCAGGCGTGTAACAGCGTCGATTTTTTTCGACCGTGGCTTTTGCGCCTACCGCCCCGCGTCGCGTGCCGCGTTGATGTCCACCGAACGCGGGCTGCGGGCGAACAGCGCGGTGTAGGGATCATCGCCCGTTTCCATCAGGTGTGGTTCGGTTCCCTCGCGCACAGTGGTGCGGCGCATGTCGCGTTTGTGGGCGTTGTAATCGTAGTCGCCGCCGCGATGCATGGTGGCCAGGTTGTCCCAGATCACCAGGTCGCCCACCTGCCAGTTGTGGCTGAAGGTGTACTTGGGCTGGGTAACGTGAGCGATCAGGTCCGCGATCAGCTGGCGGCCCTCGGCCTTGTCCATGCCTTCGATGTCCATGGTGTGCGCCGCGATGAACAGGCTCTTGCGGCCCGATCCGGCGTGGGTGTGGACGATCCGGTGGCGCGCCATGGGGCGTTCGTAGATCTCTTCCTCGGCCACATCGGCCCCGGCCTGCTTGCGGCTCCACCACAGCGAGTTGACGCCGACGAGGTCTTCGATCCGGTCCTTGGTTTCCTGCGGCAGGTCGTCATAGGCGGTGCGCGCGTCGGCGAACCAGGTTTCCCCGCCCGCGCCCGGCGGCGGCACTTCGTGCGCCAGCAGGATCGAATAGCTGGTGCGCTTTTCGAGGAAGGCGCTGTCGGTGTGCCACAGCCGGTCACCCTTGCGGTATTCGATGGCGGCGGGATCGCGGGTGATCTCGCCTTCCAGGTTGAGGTTTGATGCGTCGAACAGTTCGCGGCACGACAGCCGCATCTTCTGCCCGTCGGGCCGCTTGGGCACGCGTTCGAGATAGCCGAAATTGCGGCTGAATTCGACGTGCTGCTCGTCGTTCATGCCGGTATTGCGCCACACGGTGACACCATAGCGGTCCATGGCATCGGTGACCTGCGTCACCTCCTCGGGCGACAGCGGTTGCGTCAGGTCCAGCCCCGAACAGACGGCGCCGAAATTCGGCAGGATGGGTTCGCAGATCAGGCTCATGGAATCGCTCTCCGGTGTTTTGCCGCTGGTTAGCAGGTTTGCCCGGCCAAGGCCATCTTGTTGATTATGTCCGAAAGCACCACAGTCGAATGTGCATTGGCTGATCGGACTGGTGCCAGGGTCCCATGGGCGTTACCATTGCTGGTATCAGGAGGTCTCCCGCCATGAAGCGATATTCGCCGTTCCTCGCCCTGCCCCTGCTGGCAGCCTGCGCCACCACCGCACCCGAAGGCGAGGCCATGCCGCCCGCGCGCGACATGGGCGGTCCCTGCGATGCCAGCGGCGTGCAGGATCACCTGGGCCACCGCGCCAGCGCCGAATCCGGGGCCACGCTGATGCGGCTGACGGGAGCGACCACGCTTCGCTGGGTGCCGCCGCGCACCGCCGTCACCATGGACTTCCGGCCCGACCGGCTGACCGTGACCTATGACGACAACTACGTGATCGAACAGATCAGCTGTGGCTGATCCCGCAGACGGCCGCCAGCGCATCGCCCCGCTTGGCCCCTTCGAGGAAGCGGCCGGCTTCACCCGCGCGATCCGCGTGGGCGACCGGATCCTGGTCTCGGGCAATGTCGGGGTCGAAGCCGATGGCAGCGTGAGCGAGGACGCCGGGCGGCAGGCCGATCGCTGCTTCGAACAGATCCTCGACTACGTCGCCCAGTTGGGCGGCCATTCGGGCGACGTGGTGCGCGTTCGCATGTTCGTAACCGATATCGCTTATGCCGATGCGGTGACGGCGGCCTTCACCCGCGCCGTGGGCCATGCCCGGCCCACCGGCACGCTGGTGGCGGTCTCCGCGCTCTATCGTCCGGAGTGGAAATGCGAGATCGAAGCCGAAGCCGTGATCGGCAGCCTGCAATGAGCCCGCGCCGGGCCAGAGTCCTCGGGGGCCTGCCCCTGCTGGCCCTGGTCCTGCTCGCCGCCTGTGGAGATGACCTCGAAAGCCGGAACGCCGCAGTCGGCGGCAACGCGCCCGGCGCGGGCGGCATCACCGTGCAGTCCCGCCCGTCTGCACCTTCCGGCAACAGTACGGCAACCAGCGACGACGAGGCCGAGCAGGACGAAGACACGGTCCAGGTCGACGCCGATGCCGACAGCCTGATGGATTCGGCGCAAGGCTTTGGCGCGGCGCCGATGGACACTGCCGCCGGCTTCGATCCCACCCCCACGCGCGAGCCAGCTTTCGGCACCGCGCCCACCGAACCCGAAAGCTTTGGCGACTGACGGCTGGTTACACAAGAAACCGGTTGCCCCGCCGCCCGGCATTTGACATGCGCTGCGGCAGGAGACTGCCATGACCGGACAATTCCAGCTTACCGACGACCAGCTCGCGATCCAGGAAATGGCGCGGCGGTTCACGGCTGACAACATCACCCCCTTCGCCGCCCAGTGGGACGAGGGTCACCACTTCCCGCGCGACGTGATCCAGCGCACCGGCGAGCTGGGTTTCGGCGCGATCTACGTCAGCGAAGCCAGCGGCGGCATCGCGCTGGGGCGGCTGGAAGCGGCGCTGATCATGGAAGCCATGGCCTATGGCTGCCCCGCCACCAGCGCCTTCGTCTCGATCCACAACATGTCGGCCTGGATGATCGACACCTTCGGTTCGCAGGACCTGAAGGACCGCTTCCTGCCCAGCCTGGTGACGATGGAAAAGATCGCCAGCTACGCCCTCACCGAACCGGGCAGCGGCTCGGACGCGGCGGGGCTGAAAACCACGGCGCGGCTGGATGGCGATCACTACGTCCTGAACGGCACCAAGCAGTTCATCTCCGGATCGGGCTTCAACGATGTCTATGTGGTGATGGTGCGCACCGGCGAACACAAGACCCGCGGCATCACCTGCCTGGTGGTGGAGAAAGGGACGCCGGGCATGAGCCACGGCGCGCCGGAGAAGAAGCTGGGCTGGAACGCCAGCCCCACCGCGCAGCTGATATTCGAGGATTGCCGCGTGCCGGTGGCGAACCGCGTGGGCGCGGAAGGCGAAGGCTTCGGCTTTGCCATGGCCGGGCTCGACGGCGGGCGGCTCAACATCGGCGCCTGCTCGCTGGGCGGGGCGCAGCGGTGCCTCGACGAGGCGGTGGCCTATACCAAGGACCGGCAGCAGTTCGGCCAGCCGCTGGCGGACTTCCAGAACACCCAGTTCATGCTGGCCGACATGGCCACCGAACTGGAGGCCGCGCGCGCCCTGCTCTATCTCGCCGCCGCCAAGGTAACCGATGGTGCGCCCGACAAGACGCGCTTTTCCGCCATGGCCAAGCGGCTGGCGACCGATTCGGGTTCCAACGTGGTCAACAATGCGCTGCAACTGTTCGGCGGCTATGGCTACCTGAAGGACTATCCCATCGAACGCTTCTGGCGCGACCTGCGCGTGCATTCGATCCTCGAAGGCACCAACCAGGTGATGCGCATGATTGTCGGGCGCGACCTGTTGCGGCAGTAGGCCCAGCATGACCGCTGAAGTCCACACCCACCGCCACGGCCCGATCGGCCATGTGTCGCTCGCCCGGCCCAAGGCGCTGCACGCGCTGACGCAGGGCATGTGCGAAGCGATGAGCACGGCCCTGCTGGGCTGGCGCCATGATCCCGCCGTCTGTGCCGTCATCATCGACCATGCCGAAGGGCGCGGCTTCTGCGCCGGAGGCGACGTGGCCATGGTGCGCCGTTCCGCGCTGGAAGATGGCGGCATGGCCGGACGCGCTTTCTTCCACGCCGAATACCGGCTCAACCACCTGCTGTTCACTTACCCCAAGCCCACCGTGGCCTTCATGGATGGAGTGACAATGGGCGGCGGCGTGGGCATCAGCCAGCCGTGCCGCTTCCGCGTGGCGACCCAGAACACCCTGTTCGCCATGCCCGAAGGCTCCATCGGACTGTTTCCAGATGTCGGCGCAGGCCACTACCTGCCGCGCCTGCCGGGCAGGGTCGGCGCGTTCCTGGCGCTCACCGCGGCGCGGCTCGACGGGGCGGAATGCCTGTGGGCGGGCCTGGCGACGCATTACCTCGACGCCGCCAGACTGGCCGAAGCCAAGGCGCGGATCGTCGCGGGCGAAGACGTGGGCGCGGTGCTGGACGATCTTGCCATCGCCCCGCCGCCCCCGCGGCTGGCAAGCAATGCCGAACGGATCGACCGGCTGTTCGCTGCCGACACGCTGGAAGGCGTGATCGCCGCGCTGGCCGCCGATGACAGCGAATGGGCGGCCAAGGAACTGAAGGCCGTCACCTCCAAGTGTCCCGCCACCGGCAAGGTCGCCCTGCGCCAGTTTGCCGAGAACGCCCATTGTGCGGACTTCGCGCAGAACATGGCGATGGAATACCGCCTCGCCTGCCGCATGATCATGCGGGCGGACTTTGCCGAAGGCGTGCGCGCGGTGCTGGTGGACAAGGACAATGCCCCGCGCTGGAACCCCGCCACGCCCGAAGGCCTGACCCCTGCCATGCTGGACGCCCTGTTCGCCCCGCTGCCGCCGGACGAGGAATGGACGCCCTTCGCTTAGGTCCTATCCTTAGTCCTGCTTTGCGACAGGATAGCAAAACCGCTTTTCCCCTGCCCGCCGCCGGGCCTATGCGGGGAACATGACCAGCCTGGCCAGACCCGCCCGTGCAACCCGGCGCCGCGCGCGCTGCCGGCGGAGCTGACCGCCGTGTTCCTGTTCAACGGGCGCGAGGCGCACAGCCGGTCCTTCGTCAAGGCGGCCAGCTGGCGCGCGCTGGGCAGCATCGATACCTTCCTGCTCAGCTGGCTGTTCACCTCCAGCGTCCACGCGGCGGGCGCCATCGCCTCGACCGAGGTGATCACCAAGATGGCGCTCTACTATTTCCACGAACGGGTCTGGGCGAACATCAAATGGGGTACGCAGCACGCCCAGCCGCCCGCCGGGGCCAGCGACGATACCCGCTAGGAAAACCGCGCCACCAGCGCGTCGGCAGCCATGGTGACATCGCGCCAGGTGTCGATAAAGCCTTCCTCGTCACCGAAATAGGGATCGGCAATACCGCGCCCTTCGCGGCCCGGCACCATGTCCAGCAGCAGCGCGATCTGCGCCGTGGTCGCGCCGGGCGCGATCTGGCGCAGGTGGCGCAGCGCCTCCAGGTCCAGGGCCAGGATATGGGTGAACCCGGTGAAATCGTGCTTGTTCAGCTGCCGCGCGCGCAGGCCGGAAATGTCCACCCCGTGATCGCGCGCGGTCGCGTCCGCGCGCGGATCGGGAGGCTTGCCGATGTACCAGTTCTCTATGCCCGCGCTGTCCATGTCCACGGCGATCCCGGCGGCCTGCACCGCCGCACGGAACGCCCCTTCGGCCATGGGCGAGCGGCAGATATTGCCCAGGCAGACGAACAGGATCGCCGGGCGCGCGCTCACGCTCAGCCCGCAGCGGGCCAGGGGCCGGTGATCGCGAGCGTCATCGCCGGGCTGTAGACGTTGAGGAACATGGTTCGGCCATCGGGGCTGAAGCATACGCCTGCGCTCTCGCTCTGCAAGCGCAGACGCGCGAAGGGATAGGCATGGCCTTCGGGCGTGACGCCGCGCAGGTAGTTGTCGACCGTATCGGTATACTGGTCCTCGCACACGATCAGGTCCCCGAAGGGGCTGATGCAGAGGTTGTCGCCATAGCTGTATTCGCTGGCCCCGGTGCTTTCGAAGAACAGTTCCAGCGTGTCCGGCCCGTGGATCCGCGGGCGCAGGCGGAAGATCTGGCCCTGCCCCGCCGCGCCGCCGCTGGTGGCCGCGAAGTACAGCTCGCCGTCGCCCATGTAGATGCCCTCTGCCCGCGCCACCAGCGCCGCCCCCATGGCCGCGCCGCGCGCGCGCAGGTCGTCATCGGGGGATTCGGGGTTGTCGAGCGTGATCCAGCGCGCTGCCACCGGCTGGCCCAGGGCCATGGTGACGCTGGACGAATTGCGGGTGTCGCTGATCCCGTCGAGCACCATGGCCTGCAACACGCCGCCGCGCGCCAGTTCGCCGGGGTGAGTGGGCAGGAAGCGGTAGAACAGGCCGTCGCCGCGATCTTCGGTCAGGTAGACGATCCCGGTGGCCGGATCGACGCAGGCGGCTTCGTGATAAAAGCGGCCCATGGCGGTCAGCGGCACCGGGTCGACCAGCCCGGTGGCGGCGGCGGGGACTTCGAACACATAGCCGTGATCGCGGTTGATGCGGCCATCGGCGCGGCTGACGTTCTCCTCGCAGGTGAGCCACGAACCCCAGGGGGTGATGCCGCCGGCGCAGTTGCGGATGGTGCCGGCCAGGCTGCGGTGCTGGCCGACAACTTCCAGCGTGGCAGCGTCAAGCACGATGGTGGTGGTGCCACCGGGCAGAGGAATCAGGCTGCGCGCAACGGTATCGTAGGCCGGGCCCATCACCCCGCCGCCGTCCTTGTCCGGCGTCAATTCATGGTTGCGCACCAATGCGATGCGGCCATTGCCAAGGTCGAAACAGCCCATGCCGTCGGCCCGGTCAGGCACGGTGAAACCGTCGTCCATCATGTCGCCCAGGCGCGAGATCACGCGGTAGGAAAAGCCCTGCGGCAGGTCGAGCACGCCCTCGGGATCGGGCACCAGCGGGCCGCTGGGGCGGCTGGCCGCGCTCGCCACGCCGGTCGCGCGCGGGGCGCAGGCGGACAGGGCAAGCCCGGCAAAGGCGCTACTGGTCAGGGCAAGGAAACGGCGGCGATCTTGGTGCAACATGGGGGGCTTTCGAAAGGGTGATTCGTTGCCCGCACCCTAGCGCAAAATATTACAGGGATGTGACGGACTTGGGATCAGTCCGGCTGCGCGAGATAGGCCGCGATCGCCGCCACGTCCGCGTCGGACAGTTCGCTGGGCCGGAACGCGGGCATCGGCCCCACGCCGCGCCGCACGAACAGCGTCAGCACCGGGGCGGGCAGGTCTGTCCGCAGTTCGAGCGCGGCGGGCTTGGCGCCCTGGTAACGGCGGGCCAGCGCCGCCGTGCCGGGGAGCATGTCCGAACGGTCATCCCCTGCCCCCTGCCCGTGGCACGGGGCGCAGAAATGGGTGAACAGCTGCTGCCCGCGCTGGGCTTGCGAACCCTGCGACTGCGCCGCAACCGAGGCGGTTACAGCGAGGGCTGAAAGGGGCAGAGCGAGGTAGAGCCACTTCATGTCCGGGACCGATCTCTGAATCTCCGGGGCCAGACGCCACCCCTGCCCGGCGCGATGATGCCATCGGGATCGACCGCGTCCTTCATCGCTTCCAGAAACCGCCGCAGCTGGTGATTGTTGAAGCTGTAGCTGGCCGAAACATCGTCCTGGTAGATCGGCGCGGCGCGATAGTCGCCCCAGCCGTGTTCGGCGGCAACGGCCACCATGTGCTTCATCGCCCGGTGGACCATGGCGTTGTGTTCGGGGTCAGCGTGGCGGACCGATGGCGCGAAGACCATCTGGAAGGTGAAGCTGTGCCAGAACAGCGGCGCGGTGATGGCGCTGAAGTAGGGCGGCAGCGGATATTCGCGGCTGGCATCGCCCAGCACGCGCTGCATTTCGAACACCGCCTCGCCATCGCGCGGCAGCACGGGGAAGAAGCCGACGTGGCCATCGTCGCGGACGATTTCCCAGATGCCCAGCGACGGCACCCCCAGCGCGCCCTTGCGGCGGATCGCCGTGGGATAGGGCTGAGTGCGGTTCTCCAGCTGCTCTTCGGTGGCGGGCAAGGCGAAATGATCGCCGTCCAAGGCCTCGGCCCTCGGAATGTCCGACAGGATCCGGTCCTTGGCATATTCCCACTGGGCCGCCGTCGCCGCTTCGGGGCCAAGGAATTGCAGGTCGATCGCCCACGAATGCAGACCCGCCGCAGCGGCAGCCGCGTCCATCTCGGCATCGGACGGGCCGCCCATCTTCGTCACCAGCGCAGCGAATTCGGGCTGGCGCTGCAAGGGCGAGAGCGGGCTGGCATAGCGGATCTCGCTGACCATGCCCGCATCGGACAGGTAGTTGGCGTGCTGCACCAGCTTGATGAGGTCTCGCCGCCGCGGCACGCGGATCAGGCCAGTGCGGTAGTAGTCGGGCTGCGGCATCAGGCGGAAGCCCATCTTCGTCACCACCCCGAAATTGCCCTGCGCGAACAGGCCCGCCGGGTCCGGCCCGAAGCCGTAGGGATATTCCTGCCAGCTGCCGGAGCCCGGCATGGCGCCCATGCCGGTGCGCATCAGCTCGCCATCGGGCAGCACCACTTCCATCCCGCAATGCGCGCCGAAATGGTCGCGGAAATGCGGCATGGTATAGCCCACACCGCGATCGAGCGCGTTGCCGACGGGCGATCCCCAGCCCGGATCGGGGCAGTCGATCATCACCTTCAGCCCGCGTTGCTGGATGTGCTGGTAAAGGTCGAAGTAGGAAACGCCGGGCTCGACCAGGCAGTAATTGCGCGCCTCGTTCACCTCGATCACCCGGTCGAGCCGCTTCAGGTCAAGCACGGTCGAACCCGGCACATTGGGCGACGGCCCGCCATAGCCGAAGTTCTTGCCGGTGGAGATCGGGTGCAACGGCACGCGGTGCCGCCCGGCCACCCGCACCACCTCCTGCACCTGATCCACGTCGGCGGGCGCGACGGCGCTCGAGGCCTGGATTTCCTCGGGCGTGTTCCACACGGGCGAGAAGCTGTCGCGATAGGGGAACATGTCATTGTCGCCCGACCACACCCAGTCATCGCCCACCACGCCGCGCAGGTCTGCCACGTAAGCCGCGAAGGCAGCCTCGTCGTGATCGGGCGGCAGCACGCTCATGCGGTTACGCTGGGATGGTGCGGGGCGATGATCCAGCGGTATGCCTGAACCCCGTTCACGCGCGGCAGGTCCAGCGCCAGGCGCGACACCACGCGGCGGCCGCGATGTTCGGCCAGCGTCTCCAGCACGAACAGCGCATCGCTGCCGGTGATCCCGCCCAGCACATGGCCCGGCTCCTTCCACCGCGCGGACAGGTGGCCGGTCCACAGCGGGGTAACGTCCCCCGCGAAACGCCAGACCGGCATGGAAGCATCGGCCAGGTCGAGCGCACCGGGATAACGGGTATCGAGCACCAGCGCATCCAGACCCTGTGGCGCTGCGGCAAAGGCTCCGTGCCAGCCGGTCCCCAGCGCGGGCAGCACCGCGCCCCATTTCAGCATGTCGCGGCGGGTGGTCATCGATTGGCCTCCAGTTGCACCATCTCGTCTGCCAGCAGGGGCGTATGCGCGCCGCGCTGGTCAAGCGGGGCGGTGAGGTAGGCGGACAGCGCCGCCAGCTCTGCGTCGGAAATCTCGGTGCGGCGGAAGGGCGGCATCCAGGCGACGCCGTTGCGCACGAAATAGGCGATCACCGGCGCGGGCAGGTCGGTGCGATCCTCCAGCGCGGCGGGCGTGCCGGTGCCGGCATACTTGATCGCCAGGCTGCTGGTTCCCGCCAGCCCCGGATAATCGGCATGGCACGGCGCGCACCAGTGCGCGAAGACCGCGCGGCCTTCGGCCAGGGCGGGCGCGACAGGGCCGGTGCGCACGGCCTGCTGCGCGGTGGCCGCGCCGAACGTGCAGGTCAACGCAGCAATGGCCATGACCAGCGGCTTCCACCAACGGAAATCCTCCCCCCGTGAGGGAGGTGGCAGCCGCAGGCTGACGGAGGGGGGACGAGGCGCGCTGGGCTGCCCCCCTCCACCATGCTGCGCATGGTTCCCCTCCCCCAGTGGGGGAGGATTTTGTCCGGTACTCATGCCCCCCTCCCTTCGCGCAAGTGCCGGGGCCAGACGCCATAGCGCCCCGCCGACAGCACGCCGTTGGGATCGAGCGCATCCTTGATCGCCTCGTTCACCCGGCGCAGCTTGTGTTCGCCAAAGCTGTAGGCATCCATCACGTTGTCCATGAAGGCGGGCGGACAGCGGTATTCGCCCCAGCCGTGGCTGGCGCAGGTGGCGATCACCTCGCGCACCTTGTCGCGCAGTTCGCGGTTGCGCGTGGCATCCTTGTACACCGGCACGGCGGCGAACAGCACGAAGCTGCGGGTCCAGCAGGTGACCGAGGGGACGAACATGAACAGGTCCAGCCCCAGCCGCTCGCACTCGGCGCGCATCACCCGGTTGGCAGCGATGATCCCCTGCCCCGAACGCGGGATCACCGCGCTGAACCAGATGTGGCCGTCGCTGGGGTTGAAATCGCCATAGCCGCGACTGCCGACGCTGAAGATCTCCAGCGAGGGAATGCCGAAGCGCGGCTTGTGAATCCGCTCCATGTCCTCGGGCGTCAGCGGCAGGCGGACGAAGCCCGTCTCGGCAAAGCGCACGCCGGGAATATGGGCAAAGCGCGATTGCATGTAGGCCCACTGTTCGCGCACCACCCGTTCGGGGCCGTAGAAGTTGGATGCGAAACTCCAGGCCGGCAGCCCGGTTTCCGCGACCATGGCGTTCATCACCTCAGGTTCCGGCACCATGGACATGACGATGGGATTTTCGCGCGCCAGCACCGGGCTGCTGAAACCCGGCATCCCGTTGAACACGTTGCCGTATTCCAGTTCGTTGGCAATGCGGACCAGTTCCTCCAGATCCTCGAACCGCATCACGCTGACGCTGGCGGACAGCATGGATTCGGGCATGGGGTAAAGCCAGAAGCCCATCTTGGTGACCACGCCCAGGCTCGACTGGCGGAACAATCCGTCAAGGCACGGCCCGATACCCAGTCGGTATTGCTGCCAGGTCTCGCTGCCGGGCAGCGCGCCCATGCCGGTGCGCAGCAGTTCGCCATCGGGCATCACCGCCTCGATCCCGCAGACCGCTTCCCAATGCCCGCGGTATCCCGCCACGGTATAGCCGCCGCCCGAATCGAGCGCATTGCCCACCAGCGATCCCCAGCCCGGATCGGGTACGCTCATCATCAGCTTGGACCCGCTCTCGCGCAGGTGGCGGTACATGTCGAAGAAGCTCACGCCCGGTTCGACCAGGCACGAACAGTTGTCCTCGTTCACCTCCAGCACGCGGTCCATGCGCTTGAGATCGAGCACCACGCTGCCGGAGAGGACCGGGGCCGATCCGCCGTAGCCAAGGTTGCGCCCGGTGGAGATGGGATAGATCGGGATGCGCCGTTCGTTGGCGATCCGCACCAGCGCCTGCACCTGTTCCACATTGGCGGGCGCGGCGGCGGCGCTGGCCAGCCGTTCCTCCGGCTCGCCCCAGAACACCGAGTAGAAATCGCGATAGGTGTTGAGGTCGGCAGGCTGGTCGAACACCCATTCGGCGCCCACCACGTCGCGCATGGCGGCAAGCCCGTCGGCAAAGGTGGCCTCGGTCATGCCGGATGGAATTGTCATGCTGGTCCCTCGCTCCTGTCGCCACATTAGCCGCTCGGCAGGCGGAGGCAATTGACTTTGTCTGCTTTTCTGGCGCGGATCGAAGGCGATCCACAAGGCAGCGCCGCGCGTGGCGGTTCCCGAAGCGCGCGCAAGCGGCTAGATAGGCCGGATGCGCAGGCGCGACATCTTCGACAAGCCGGTGTTCAAGCTGGAAATGGTGCTGTGCCTGGCCTGGGCGCGGCTGCTGATCAGCGTGCTGCCGTTCCGGCGGCTGCGGCCCATGCTGGGGCCGATCTTCGAGGAACCCGCAGCCGGGCAGGCGCCCGGACTCACCGCGCCGCAACTGAAGAAGGCCGCCGATACCGGGCGCATCCTTCACCGCGTGGCCGGGCGCATGCCGTTCCGCGCCGATTGCGTGCCGCAGGCCCTGACCGCGCGCTGGATGCTCGCCCGGCGCGGCATCGCCACTCGCATCAGGATCGGCACGCGGCGCGATCCGGCGCAGGACGGGTTGCAGTTCCACGCCTGGCTGATGGCGGGCGACCTGGTGGTGACCGGCGGGCAGGACATCGAAACCTATAGCGCCTTCGGCAATGGCGAACAGGCCGCCGAATAGGCCGCGACATCTGCGCCACACCCGGCGCGGGATGCAATTTGCATATTGCATTGCAGCAAGCGCCGCCGTCTAATCACGCCATGATCCGCGCTGCCCTGCATCACCTCACCCGTTACCGCTATTCGCGGCCGATCCAGCTGGGGGCGCAGGTCATCCGGCTGCGGCCCGCGCCGCACACGCGCACCGCGGTTCCCAACTACTCGCTGAAGATCCTGCCCGAAGGCCATTTCATCAACTGGCAGCAGGACCCGCACGGCAACTGGCTGGCCCGCATCGTGTTTCCCGAACGGGTGAGCGAATTCAGCATCGAGGTGGACCTGATTGCCGACATGACGGTGATCAACCCCTTCGATTTCTTCGTCGAAGAGAGCGCGGAGACCTATCCCTTCGCCTATGACGACAAGCTGACGGCAGACCTCGCCGCCTATTTCGACTGCGAGCCGCAAGGCCCGCTGTTCGAGGAACTGGTGGCCAGCCACGCGGGCTATGAAGGCCGGACGATCGACTTCCTGGTGGATGTGAACCTCCAGCTCGAACAGCGCATCGACTATGTGATCCGCATGGAAGCGGGCGTGCAGACGCCCGAGGAAACGCTGGAAGCGGGGCGCGGATCGTGCCGCGATTCGGCCTGGCTGCTGGTGCAGCTGCTGCGCCGACTCGGCTTTGCCGCGCGCTTTGTCTCGGGCTATTCGATCCAGCTGGTGGCCGATGTCGAGCCGGTCGAAGGCCCCAAGGGGGTGACGCAGGACGTGGTCGACCTGCACGCCTGGGCCGAAGCCTATGTGCCGGGCGCGGGCTGGGTGGCGCTGGATGCCACATCGGGCATGTTCGCGGGCGAAGGCCACATCCCGCTCTGCGCCGCGCCGCACTACCGCTCCGCCGCGCCGATCGAGGGCATGGCCGAACCGGCGGAAGTCGACTTCGACTTTGCCATGCGGGTGGATCGGGTGAAGGAAGCGGTGCGCATCACCAAGCCCTTCACCGACGATCGCTGGCAGGCGCTGCTGGACCTGGGCGCGCGGGTCGATGCCGACCTGGCGGCGCAGGACGTGCGGCTGACCATGGGCGGCGAGCCCACCTTCGTGGCAGAGAACGCGGGCGACGCGCCCGAGTGGAACGGCGATGCCGTCGGCCCCACCAAGGCGAAGTTTGCCGACAAGCTGATCCGCAAGCTGGGCGCCGCCTTCGCGCCCGGCGCCTTTCTGCACCACGGGCAAGGCAAGTGGTATCCCGGCGAAAGCCTGCCGCGCTGGGGCTATACGCTCTACTGGCGCAAGGACGGCAAGCCGTTGTGGAACAACCCCGCGCTGATCGCCGCCGACCCGGAGGATGGCGAGGAAGCCAGCGTGGGGGCCGAACAGGCCGGCGCTTTCCTCCACGCTGCGGCCAGCAACCTTGGCCTGGGCGGCGAATACGTCCACCCGGTCTACGAAGACCCGGAAAAGTGGATCGAGCGCGAGGGCGAACTGCCGGTCAATGTCTCGGTGCTCGATCCCAAGATCGACGATCCCGAGGAACGCCAGCGCATCGTCGCCACTTTCAGCCGCGGGCTTTCCCAGCCGGTGGGCTTCGTGCTGCCGATCCAGCGGTGGCAGGTGCAGCAGGCGAAGGAACCGGGCCGCTGGAAGAGCGAGCAATGGCGGCTGCGGCGCGGCGCGCTGTTCGCGGTGCCGGG
>JAGREI010000090.1 GCA_020446625.1 Erythrobacter sp. | reverse complement strand
TGCTGGCCGAGCTTGACCGGCGCGAAGCCACACCGGCCAATGCCCTCACGCGCGCCAACCTGCTACGGCGCAGCGGTGACCTGGCGGCGGCAAGGGCAGCCCTCGACCTGCCGGATGCAGCAGACCCGTGGTCCGTCATCCCGCCAGGTCTGGCATCAGGCGGTTTCGCCCTGGCGCCGCTGGCCGTGATCGACGGCGTGCTGCCAGCCCAGCGGATGCACGCCTTGCACGCGCAGGCCTGCGCGCTGTCCGGCGAATTCGTCGACCGTATCAGCGGCGCTGGCCGACAGGGCGCCAGCGGCGCGGCGCGCGTGCTGGTGCACCAGGGCAGCTTCGACGAGCAGGACTTCTTCCGCACCTTTCTGGACGAGCAGCGCGACCGGCTGCGGGCCTGCCTGGGAATGCCGGACTTCGCGGTTTCGGCGCTGGAGGTGAAGCTCACCAACAATTTCGACGGCGGCAATCTGCCCCCGCACTCGGACCATGCCGCCGCGACGGCAGACGAAGGGCGGGCGATTACCTGCATCTACTACTTCAGCGGGCCGGGGCAGGAATTTGCGGGCGGGGACTTGCTGGTGTTCGATTCCGATCCGCAGGCACACCGCTATTCGCCCAGCTGGTTCACCCGCGTCCGGCCCCAGCCCAACCGCATGATCGCCTTTCCCAGCTGGTTCTATCACGCCGTTACCCCGGCATCGGGCAAGGCGGGCGACTTCGCCAGCGGGCGGATGGCGATCAGCTGCCAGATCCGCAAGGCGGCTGGCGAGTTGGACCTGTGGTGGGACAGCAGGCGATCCGGGGCAGAATGACGACGAGCCGTTCGGCTATCACCGATCCCATGGGCGTTAGGCATATCGCGTCCTCGACAACCATCGGTCTTGTCCGCCATAAGGTCGACAGGAGACGTTCGCATTTCGATTCACGCACTTGCACCGCTGATTCTGAGTGCCGGAGCGAGCGTTCCGGCGCTGCCGGTGGAAAATGTGCTCGATGCGCAATCGGTCGAGGTGACCGCCCCGGTCGAGCAGGTTCAACCCGGCGACGAGGCAAGCGCGCTGCCCGTATCTGATCCCGCACAGAACCAGGCCGAGGAACAGCAGCAGCCGGACGAGCCAGCCGAAGAAGGCAGCATCGTCGTCGAGGCATCGGGCAATCACCCGCCCGGCGATCCCATCGCGCAGATCAACGAGCAGACCTATACCGTGGTCGCCAGTATCGATCAGGCTTTCGTCGAGCCGGTGGCGCTGGCTTACCGTGACGCGCTGCCCAGCCCGGTGCGCCGGGGCCTGAGCAACTTCTTCCGCAACCTGCGCGAGCCGGTGGTTTTCCTGAACTTCCTGCTGCAAGGCCAGGTCGGCCATGCGGTGGAAACGCTGGCGCGCTTTGCCGTCAATTCAACGGTCGGGATCGGCGGGCTGCTGGATGTGGCCAGTGCCGATCCGATCAACCTGCCGTTCCGCGAAAACGGCTTTGCCGACACGCTGGGCTTCTACGGGGTGCAGCCGGGGGCCTTCCTCTACCTGCCGCTGGTGGGGCCGACGACCGTGCGCGACGGGATCGGTGACTTTCTCGATACGCTGGTGCTGCCGCTGGCGGTGGGGCGTCCGTTCAACACTCCCTATTACGCAGTGACGGCCTATACCATCCGCTCGCTCGACGAACGGGTGGAGCTGGACGACCGCTATCGCATCATCCGCGCCAGCGCTTCCCCCTACGACCTGATGCGCCAGATCTACCTGTGCGAACGCCAGTCGGAAATCGACACCCTGCGCGGGCGCGAGGCAGAGGATTGCGTGGATACCTTCCGCCTCGACGAGCCGCCGCCGCAGCCGGTGGCACCGGAGGCTGACGAGGTTGCTCCGCAGGCAGAGCCGGTCGCGGTGGAAGATCAGGGCGTCGAACCGGCGGATCAGCCGCTGGACGTGCTGCCGGCGATCGAACCGCAGGCCCAGCCGCAATAGCTAGCTGTCAGCGCCCGCCGGTGTACCAGTAAGCCGCAGCGCCGATCCCAGCGATAAGGACCAGCGCAGTGAGCAGGAAGAGCGCCAGCCGCAGCAGGCCACCCTTGGCGCCGCGTGACGGCGCAGCCACGGGCGCGGCAGCGCGTGCGGCGGTATAGCGGCGGCCAAGCGCGGCCTCGATTGCCGCTTCTGCACCGGCCAGTGGCACTGCCCCTTCCTCGCCATCGATGCGGACCGTTCCAGCGTCGAGATCGAAGGTTGCCAGCAC
Source organism: Erythrobacter sp. (assembly GCA_020446625.1). Taxonomy (GTDB): domain Bacteria; phylum Pseudomonadota; class Alphaproteobacteria; order Sphingomonadales; family Sphingomonadaceae; genus Alteraurantiacibacter. The sequence continues at coordinate 13,655 of JAGREI010000090.1, read as the reverse complement.
GCCGTTCCCGTCCGGATAGTGGCGGACGTAGAGCGTGAAGTTGTGCGCCCCGATCCAGCTTTCCGCCGCGTCGTAGTCCCATCCGAGCGAGAACAGCACCTTGCCGCTGGCGAGATCGCGCACCGTGGGATTTTCCACCCACAGCGACATGCGCATCTCGTTGGCGTCGAAGTCAATCCGCACCGTCCCGTCGGGCGAGACGCTGTAGCGATGGTTGGGACGATCGGTGCCGCTTGCCGAGGGAGCAAGCCCGGCCACGGTCAGGCGCGCGCCTCTTCGATCCCCGCCGAATTGTGGCGCAGCGCGCCCAGCACGGTATCGACGATATGCGGAGCGTTGAGCCCGGCCTGGTCGTACTGCTTCACCGGATCGTCGTGGTCGATGAACACGTCGGGCAGGCGCATGGTGCGGATCTTCAGGCCGCCATCGGTCAGCCCCTCGTCGCTCGCCATGGTCAGCACCTGCGTGCCGAAGCCGCCGATGGCGCCTTCCTCCACCGTCACCAGCACATCGTGCGTGGCGGCGAGCTTGCGGATCAGCTCCGCGTCGATCGGCTTGGCAAAGCGCATGTCGGCAACAGTAGTGGCAAGGCCCCTGGCTTCGAGCTGGTCGGCGGCCTTCTTCGCCTCTTCCAGCCGCGAGCCCAGCGAGAGGATGGCGACCTTGCCGCCCGCCACGTCACCCCGCACCACCCGGCCCTTGCCGATTGCGAGCTTCTCCAGCACCTGCGGCATTTCCACGCCCACGCCGTTGCCGCGCGGATAGCGGAAGGCGATCGGGCCTTCGTCATGCTCGGCGGCGGTATAAGTCATGTGCGCCAGTTCGGCTTCGTCAGCCGGAGCCATCACCACGAAGTTGGGCAGGCTGGCGAGATAGGTCACGTCGAAGCTGCCCGCGTGGGTGGCGCCATCGGCGCCAACCAGCCCGGCGCGGTCGATGGCGAAGCGGACGGGCAGGTTCTGGATCGCCACGTCGTGCACCACCTGGTCATAGGCGCGCTGGAGGAAGGTGGAATAGATCGCCGCGAAGGGGCGCATTCCCTGCGCCGCCAGCCCCGCCGCAAAGGTCACGCCGTGCTGTTCGGCAATGCCCACGTCGAAGGCGCGGGCAGGGTGCGCCTGGGCAAACTTGTCCACCCCGGTGCCGCTGGGCATGGCGGCGGTGATGGCGCAGATGCGAGGATCGGTATCCGCCAGTTTCGCCAGCGTTTCCCCGAACACGTTCTGGTAGGCAGGCGGCGCACCGGCCGCGCCCTTGGCCTTCTCGCCGGTGATGACGTTGAACCTGGGCACGCCGTGGTACTTGTCTTCGCTGTTCTCGGCGGGCGCATAGCCCTTGCCCTTGGTGGTGACGACGTGGACCAGGATCGGCCCCTGTTCGCTGTCCCGCACGTTTTCGAGCACCGGCAGCAGGTGATCGAGGTTATGCCCGTCAATCGGGCCGACGTAGTAGAAGCCCAGCTCCTCGAACAGCGTCCCGCCGGTCACCATGCCGCGGGTGAATTCCTCGGCCTTTTCCAGCCCATGGTGGACCCGGCGCGAGAACTTGCGCGCCACCTTGGAGGCGAGCGAGCGCAACCCCAGGTATTCGGAGGAGGAGACGATCCGCGCGAGGTAAGCCGACAAGCCGCCCACTGGCGGAGCTATCGACATGTCGTTGTCGTTCAACACCACGATCAGCCGGTTACCCGCGCCTTCCGCATTGTTCATCGCCTCGTAGGCCATTCCTGCGCTCATCGCGCCGTCACCGATCACGGCAATCGCCTTGCCCGGCTGGCCGTTCATCTTGTTGGCAATGGCAAAGCCCAGCCCCGCCGAAATCGAGGTGGAGGAATGCGCCGCGCCGAAGGGATCGTATTCGCTCTCGCTGCGCTTGGTGAAGCCCGACAGGCCGCCGCCCTGGCGCAGGGTGCGGATGCGATCACGCCGGCCAGTGATGATCTTGTGCGGATAGGCCTGGTGGCCCACGTCCCAGATCAGCCGGTCCTCGGGCGTGTTGAACACGTAGTGCAGCGCCACGGTCAGTTCGACCACCCCCAGCCCCGAGCCGAGGTGGCCGCCGGTGGAGCCCACCGCGTCGATCATTTCGGCGCGCAGCTCGTCTGCCAGCTGGCGCAGCTGCGCGGGTTCGAGCCGACGCAGATCCTCAGGCGTATCGACCTGATCCAGCAGCGGGGTTTCCGGGCGGTTAGCTGTCATGGAACAAAGCCTTACAGGCTAAAATCTGGCCTGTCGATGAACGCTTCATCGACAGATATGCACGGTTCGTCGCGGTCATCCCGAACATTCGGCACACAGTCCGCGCAGTTCGACCACCGGGCGCACGTGCGAATAGCCATGCTCCGCCCCGGCGGCGCGCAGCGCATTGGTAAGCTTGTCGTCGTCGAAGTGATCGGCCTGCCCGCAATCGTCGCAGATCAGGAAGATGCAGTCGTGCTGGCAGCCGGGGTGGCTGTTGGCCATGTAGGCGTTGGCGCTCTCGATGCGGTTGGCAAGGTTGGTGCGCACGAACAGGTCGAGGATGCGGTAGACCGAGTTTGCCGCCACCCGCTTGCCGCGCGCATTGCCCACGGCTTCGGCAATGTCATAGGCCGAGGCCGGGCGGTCCTGCGCGGCGAGCACGCGGAACACGTCCTCGCGCATCTGCGTCCACTGTTCGCCCGCCGCCGCCAGCACGCGGCCGGCTTCGCTGATCAGGTGTTCGCCCGAATGTTCGTGATGGTGATGATGCGTTGCCATGCGTCCTAGATAGGCGCGAATGGTTGCAGCGGCAATCTTGTCAGCCGGTGCGGTAGCGGGCGCGGTAGAGATCGGGGAAGCGGCTGCGCAGCGCAGTCACCTTGGGCGCATCCCAGCGGCGGATATAGGGGCTGTCCGGATGGTTCAGCAGGTAGTCCTGGTGATAGTCCTCGGCCGGGTAGAAGGCGCGGTAGTTCTCGATCGCCACGGCCATCGGCCGGTCCCACACGCCCGAACGGCCCATCTGCCGGACATAGGCCTGCGCCACGGCGCGCTGTTCGGCGGTCATCGGCACGATCGCGGCGCGATATTGCGAGCCGACATCCGGCCCCTGGCGGTTGAGCAGCGTGGGGTCTGCCCCCACCGAGAACAGGATCTGCAACAGCTGATCGTAGCGCACCACGCTGGGATCATAGGTGACGCGCACCGATTCGGCGTGGCCGGTATTGCCGGTGCCGACCTGGTTGTAGGTGGCCGTGGCCGAGGTGCCGCCGTGGTATCCCGACACCGCGCTGGTCACCCCGCGCACATGGCTGAAGATCGCCTCGATCCCCCAGAAGCAGCCGCCTGCGAAAACCGCCGTCTGCACGCCGGTTTCATCGGCCTGCCGGGTGGCGACGGGGGCGTTGAAGAATGCTTCCTGCGCGAAAGCGGAAGCGGGCATGGTCAGGCTGGCAAGCGACAGCGCGCCAGCAAGGAACAGCGATTTGACTTGCATCAGGCTCCTCCGAGTTGCGGCAGGATATTCGCTGCAAGTATTACAGCGGTTACCGCGAACCCGGCAAGGAAGGAGCGAAAAAGCTCGGCGTTGAACAGTTCCATCGGACTGGCCTCTGGTCGAATTGTGTTGTGTTTGCGGCCACCCGGTTAGGCGTGCCTAGCTGTCGACCGACTGAACTGGATGCCAGTGCGCCGTTCATCTTCGGGTTATGCGCGGCAGGGTTAATTCCGCCCTAACACGCGCCGCATCAGAGCTTCATGCCTAGTGCTTGAAGTGGCGCATCCCGGTGAAGACCATGGCAATGCCTGCCTGGTCCGCCGCCGCGATCACTTCGTCGTCCCGCATCGAACCACCCGGCTGGATCACCATGGTGGCCCCCGCCTCGACCGCGCTGAGCAGCCCGTCGGCAAAGGGGAAGAAGGCGTCCGATGCCACCGCGCTGCCCACGGTGCGCGGCTGATCCCAGCCCGCAGTTTCCGCCGCTTCCTTTGCCCGCACGGCGGCGATGCGCGACGAATCGCGGCGGTTCATCTGGCCCGCGCCGATCCCCGCGGTCACCCCGTCCTTTGCATAGACGATGGCGTTCGACTTGGTGTGCTTGACCACCTTCCACGCGAACAGCGCATCAGCCAGTTCCTGCGGCGAAGGCTGGCGCTTGCTGACCACCTTCAGGTCGCCTTCGCCGATCACGCCGTTGTCGCGCGACTGGAACAGCAGGCCGCCAGCGATGGTCTTCATCTCCAGGCCGGGACGCGCCGGGTTGGGCAGGCTTTCGAGCAGCAGCAGCCGCAGGTTCTTCTTCGCTGCAAAGGCTGCGCGCGCGGCGTCGTCAGCACCCGGCGCGATCACCACTTCGGTAAAGATCTCGGTGATGGCGGCGGCGGTCGGCCCGTCGAGCGGCACGTTGGCCGCCACGATCCCGCCAAAGGCCGACACCGGATCGCAAGCGAGCGCCGCGTGCCATGCCTCCAGCAAGGTATCGGCCACGGCCACGCCGCAGGGGTTGGCGTGCTTGACGATCACCACGGCGGGCTTGTCCGCCGGGAATTCTGCCACCAGCCCCAGCGCCGCGTCGGCATCGTTGAGGTTGTTGTAGGACAGTTCCTTGCCCTGCACCTGCTCGGCCTGCGGCACGCCCTGCGCGGCAGGGCCGTTGGGCAGGTAGAGCGCCGCCATCTGGTGCGGGTTCTCGCCATAGCGCAGCACGTCGCCGCGCGTCATCGCCATGGACAGCGCATCGGGGAACATCTGCTGCTGATCGGCAAAGGCGAACCAGCTGGAAATGGCCGAATCGTAAGCTGCCGTGGCGGCAAAGGCCTTGGCCGCCATCAGCTTGCGGAAAGCCAGGGTGGTGGCACCGTCGTGGTCAGCCAGTTCCTCGTACAGCGCGGCATAGTCGGACGGATCGGTGACGATGGTGACGTAGGCGTGGTTCTTGGCGGAAGAGCGCACCATGCTCGGCCCGCCGATGTCGATGTTCTCGATGATCGTGTCGCGATCCGCGCCGCTCATCACCGTGTTCACGAAGGGGTAGAGGTTCACCACCACCAGGTCGATCGCGCCGATCTCGTGCGTTTCCATCGCTTCGGCGTGCTCGGGATCATCGCGCACGGCCAGCAGCCCGCCGTGGATCAGCGGGTGGAGCGTCTTTACCCGGCCATCCATCATTTCGGGAAAGCCGGTCACGTCGGATACGTCGCGCACCTGCAAGCCTGCCTCGCGCAGGGCCTTGGCGGTGCCGCCGGTGGAGACGAGTTCCACCCCGGCCTTGGCCAGGCGGCTGGCCAGTTCGACAATACCGGTCTTGTCGGACACCGAGAGGAGTGCCCGCCGAATCGCAACGTCAGTCATGCGTGAATTCTATCCCATCTTCTTGAGCAGCCAGGCAAAGGTGCCTCCGCCGCGCGAGGCGAGTCCCTCGATCACCAGTTGCTGTACCGGATGCGGGCGGCCATTGCCATCGACCCACATGCTTTCATCGATCGCCAGGCTTTCCGCGCCGGTGGCGAATTGCCACAGGCTGCCGTCGGGCAGCAGCAGGCTGGCGCTGCGCTTGCCTTCGCCCAGCGTCGCCTCGACATGGCGGCCGAGGTGGAAACGGATGGCGAAGGGAACCTTGCCGCGCTTGCCCTTGCTGCCCGAGGGGACCAGCACGTCCTCGCCGCGCAGTTCCTGCCCGTCGTCGCGCAGCATCAGGATGCGGCGGTGGATCAGGCCGAACCGGCTGGCATAGCCATCGTGGCTGGTTTCGAGCCGGGTCGCCGTGCCGTTCTCCAGCTTGACCTGCCGGGTATCGACTTCCACCGCGCCCACGCCCGCGCCCAGCTTGCCGTCGATCAGCACGGCGGTGGAATTGGCATCGCCCAGCACCAGGGTGGAATGGGCGGCGGTCGCGCGCAGGCCCTGCTCCACGCGCACCGGCACCTGCCCGCCTGCCAGCGCCGCTCCGCCGCAGTTCACGATCAGGCGGTTGTCGCCGTGGCTGAATTCGAAAGCCAGGGTAGAGGCGCAGCCGTGCCGCGCGTGCTTTCCGAAGGGCGGCGGCGAACCGTCGAGAATCAGGGTCGCCTTGCGCGCGGTCAGCCGCTGGTAGCCCCAGCCGGCTGGGTCTTTCAGCGGGCGCGCGCGCACCCGGCTTGCTTCCACCAGCGCTGCCAGCCGCGCGGGCTTGGTCGCCGCCCCGCCTTGCCAGCTGCCCAGCCCGCCGTCGCTGTGCACCAGCGCCAGCAGGGGCGGCACCAGCATGGCCAGCATGGTGTCGAGCATGGCCGGTGGATCGCGGCGCACCGCTTCGTAACAGGCGCGCAGGTCAATCAGGCAGGTGATCGCCTGCATCTGCGCATCGGGGCTGCGCGACAGCACGCCGCCGTCTTCGCCCACCGCCTCGCCCAAAGCCTTCACCAGCCCGGCCTCGCCAAACAGGCGGCGCGGCTTGCCTTCGGGCAGCAACAGCCCGGCGGCGGTGATGGCGCACCAGCCGGTGACTTCGCCCAGCTTGTCGTCTGCCTTGCCCACCTTCTTGTCGAGCCAGCGGGCGGTTTCGGCCATGGCAGCCAGCGCGCGCTGGCGCAGCCGCTTGTCCTGCCCCGACAGCAGCAGCGGCGCGTGGACCAGCCAGGCGAGCAACCGCAGCCCGGCGTTCTCGACCTTCCACGCCGGCCCCTTGCCGACGGAGGGGTTGACATCGAGCCAGCTTGCCAGCAGTCGCTCGGCCACCTGGCGGCACTGGGGCGGCGTGCCCGAGGTGGCGAGGTCGCGCAGCCAGGTGAAGCCGTGCACGATACGCTCGAACGGCGGAGTGAGATTGGCGATCGGCCCGCAGTCGACCTGCGCGATCGGCGCCTTCACGCCGTGGACATAGAAATGCCCCGCGCGCAGCGCCATTCCCGCCGCCCGATCGCCGGGCAAGGCCGGGCTGACCGTGGCCAGCAGGCGCGGCTTCAGCGGCTTGCGAAAGGGCGAGACGATGGTGCTGCCCGAAATGCCCAGGCGATAGGCCAGCCGCATCAGCCGTTCGCCCGCCGTGGTTTCGGGCGGGCTGAAGTCGGTAACCACCAGCGCCCGGTCCGGCGTGAGGTCTTCGGTTTCGCGCGAAGCAGGGCGGGCTTGCTCGACCAGCGGTTCGGGCGCGGCGCTGTCGAGCGGGATGGCGAGCTGCCCGGCGGCTTCGAGTGCAGCCCGCTCGCTGTGGCCCTTGAGCTCGCTCACCTGTGCATTCACCCGGCATCTCCCCTGAGAGCAGCGATGTTCGCAGCATAGCAGTCCGGCCCGCCCTTGAAGGTGGCGGAACCTGCCACCAGCACGTCGGCCCCGGCGTCGACGCACAGGCGCGCGGTTTCGGCGTTCACCCCGCCATCGACTTCGATCAGCACGTCGAGCCCGGCCTTGTCGATCATCCGCCGCACGGCTTCGATCTTCTTCAGCTGCGAATGGATGAAGCTCTGCCCGCCGAAACCGGGATTGACGCTCATCACCAGCACGAGGTCGATATCCTCGATCAGGTAGTCGAGCATCTTGGCGGGCGTGGCCGGGTTCAGCGAAATGCCCGCCTTCTTGCCCAGCCCGCGGATCGCCTGCACCGTGCGGTGGACGTGCGGACCTGCCTCCGGATGGACGGTGATGATGTCGGCACCCGCCGCCGCGAACGGTTCCAGCCAGACATCGACCGGCGACACCATCAGGTGCACGTCGAACACCTTGGCCGAATGCGGGCGCAGGGCCTTTACCACGTCCGGCCCGATGGTGATGTTGGGGACGTAATGCCCGTCCATCACGTCAACGTGGATCCAGTCGCAGCCAGCGGTATCGATGGCGCGCACTTCCTCACCCAGCCGCGCAAAGTCGGCGGAAAGGATCGACGGCGAGATCAGGGGGCGGGTCATGTCAACATCTCGCGTTAGATGGGCGCGAATCACCCCACAAGCAGTAGGCAGGGCGTTTTCCACCAGTGGTGGCGCAATTGCGGCCCAAGGGTGTCTTGACGAAGGCTTGCAGGCCGCTTCAGCCGCTGTTCAGTGGTTGCAGGCCATTGGCGCGGGCAGCAAATGGAATTATCCGGTGTTCCTGCGCGCGGGCCGCGCGGGGGGATCGGTTAGGGAAACAAGGCAGGCAATGACGAAACGCATCATCTTCGGTGTGATGGCGGCGCTGGCCGCGAGCGCGGGGCTTTCCGCGCCCGCCGCAGCCCAGTACCAGAACGAGATCCGCCACTCGGTCGCTCCGTGCCAGGGTTCCGGCCCGGCGGTGTGGATCAACGTGACCGATATTGCCAGTTCGCGAGGCACGCTGCGCGTGCAGCTCTATCGCGGCACGCGGGCAGACTGGCTGGAACACGGGCGCTGGCTCAACCGCATAGAGCTGCCGGCGCGCGCCGGGTCGATGCAGGTGTGCATGCCGGTGCCGGCGGCGGGCGACTATGCCATCGCCATCCGGCACGATCAGAACGGCAATGGCCAGACGGATCTGACCAGCGATGGCGGCGGCATGTCGAACAACCCCAGCATCAACATCTTCAACCTCGGCCGTCCGGGGATCGATCGCACGCGCTTCTCCATCGGGCGCGAAGTGCGCTCGATGTCGATCCGGATGCGCTACATGTGACCGGTCAGGTCTGGCGTTTCGCGCGCCAGACCTGCCACAGCACCGCAGGGGCCGACAGGATCGGGTGCCGTTCGCGCCAGGGCGTGAGCTTCACCTTCACCCCGGTGTGCCGTTCCACCTTCCACGCCGCATAGCGCCCCGCCCCGTCGAATGTGCGGGTGGCGCGCACCAGCCGCGCCACGTTGAGCGCCTTGCCCCAGCGCCGCGAGCGCCGCCAGCGCGCCAGCAATGCTCGCCGCCGCCCCTGCGCCAGGTGCGGCACCAACACATCTGCCTCGCGCGCAAAGGCAATCCCGGCAAAGTCCAGCGCGGCGGGCAGCAGCCCGTCGAAATGCGCCGGGTTGAGTTCGAGGATCGAGTTCTCGCGCCCCGGCTTCTCCACCCGCAGTTCGGCCTTGTAGGTTTCGCGGAACAGCGCGCGCCAGTAATCGGCTTCCGGCCCGCTTTCCGGCCCCAGCGCCACGGCCAGCCCGGCCGCCGTCACCGCTGCGCCTTCGATGGCCCCGGCAACCGCATTGCGGGCGGCCTCGTCGCGCTGCCAGACCATTGCGCTGGGCTGGACGAACCGCGCCCAGATCGTCGAATCGACCAGGCCGCCGCCGCAGGCCTCGGCAAATTTCGCCATGGTCATGGTGGCGATCTTGGCGCGCAGCACTTCGCCTTCGTGCTCCCACTCGCGATAGGAAACGGTCGGCCACAGCCCGCTCTCGGGCGCACCGCCAGTCAGCACGTAGTAATCGAGCACGCCTTCGCGCGATCCGGTGCGCAGGTTGGAACCGTAGAACAGCACCGCCAGTGCATCGGCCTCCGCTGCCAACTGCGCTGCGAACTGGCTGACCGCAGGATCGACCGGGCGGGACAGCGCCGCGCCGACGCGCTCGGCCAGGTTCACGGGACGACGAAGCGCAGCTTCGGCCCGGCAGACAGGCGGTAGGAACCGGCGGGAAAAGCCTCGCCGTCGAGGATGAAGGCGTCGCTGATGTCGAGGTCCAGCACGTCCGCACCGAAGGAATGGAAGCCCAGCAGCCGCGTCTTGCGGCCGGCGGTGCCGCGGGCAACGGCGGCGAAGCGCAGCAGCAGGTTGCGGCGCGGATTGTCGAACACCCCCAGCCGCAAGGCCGAATCGATGCCACGGAAGGGATCGAGCCCGGCCGGGAACCGTTCCAGGGTGGAAGCGAACAGCATGTAGCGTTCGTCGCTCGGCAAGCCGCCACGGTGCGGCAGGTCGCTGCCGTCGGCCAGACGCAAGCGCATCCGCGTGCCTTGCCGCCAGGGGTTGCTGTAGGATCCGAACAGCGCCTGCCCCACGCTCCACAGCGCGGTCAGCCCCACCACGGCGGCGTTGAAGGCGCCCAGCTTGTGGCTGCGCTGCCCCAGGGTGATGGCCCGGTTGAAGGCACCTGCCCCCATCACGAAGCCGCAGACCTGCGCATCGGCCTTGTCGCGCTGGGTGATCACCAGCGGCTGGCGTCGCACCAGGGTGCCGCTGGCCGCTGCCGCCAGCGCATCGTCGAGGGTGAAATCCTGCGGCAGGCCAAGATCGTGCCCCAGGGCATTGGTCTTGCCGCTGGGCAGGACGATCAGCGTCGGCCAGCTGTCACCGAACACGCCCATGCCGCAGGTCAGCACGTCGCGCACGGTGCCGTCGCCGCCGTCGATGGCGATGTAATCGACGCGTTTGGCAGCAAGATCGGCCAGGATCGCGGGCAACTCGCTGCGCAGGCGCGGGGTGGCCAGCAGCACGTTGTCGGGCAAGGCATCGGGCGCACCGCCGCGCGCGTTGCGATGGCTGCGGACATTGCGCACCAGCCCCACCAGCGGCTGTCCGCGCACCGGCGGGCGGGCAAGCTCGCTTGTCCCTGCCGGACTGGCGTCGACTTGCGGCAGGCGCTCGAAGATGTGGATGCCCGGATTCATTACCTGCCCGCCTTAACCATGGGGCCGTGCCAATTGCTACGTTTTTCGTGCAGTGGCCGCCTGCGCTGCACGCATTCACAGGCCCTTTCGCTGGCGGCGCGCGCCCGCTAGACCGCTCATGCTTGCTATCGCCTGACTGCCAGGCCGGAAGGACCAACATGCTCACCGACAACCTGCTTGCCGCCGCCCGCTCGCACGAAGCCGCGATCGTCGATCTGCGCCGTGCCATCCATGCCGATCCCGAGCTGGGGCTGGAAACGCCCAAGACGCTGGCCAAGGTCAAGGCGGCGCTGGCAGACCTGCCGCTCACCTGGCACGAAGGGCCGTCGTGCAGCGGGGCCGTAGCGGTGCTGAAAGGGGCGCAGCCGGGGCCTAGCGTGCTGCTGCGCGGCGACATGGACGCCCTGCCGATGAGCGAACACACCGGGCTCCACTTCGCCTCGCAGGTTCCCGGCCGGATGCACGCCTGCGGCCACGATGCCCACACCGCCATGCTGGCGGGCGCGGCGCGGGTGCTGGCGGGCAAGGCGGGTGAGATCGCGGGCGAGGTGCGCTTCATGTTCCAGCCGGGCGAGGAAGGCTTCCACGGCGCGCGCTTCATGCTGGAGGACGGATTGCTGGGCGGCACGGCCGACTACCCGCTGCCCGACGCCGCCTTTGCCATGCACGTCTGGCCCAATGCCCCGCACGGGCGGATCGAGGGGCGCGCGGGCGCCATGCTCGCCTCTGCCGACATGATCGAGGTCTGGGTGAAGGGCCGCGGCGGCCATGCCTCGCTGCCGCAGGACACGGTGGACCCGGTGCCGGTGGCGGCCGAGATCGTGATCGCCTTGCAGACCATGATCACCCGCCGCTTCAACGCTACCGAGGCAACCGTGCTCACCATCGGCAAGATCGAGGCCGGCACCACCAACAACGTGATCCCCGACACCTGCTACCTCCTGGGCACGATCCGCACCCTGTCGCCCGAGCGGCGGCAGGCGATGAAGGATGCGCTGCACGAAGTGGCGGTGAACATCGCCCGTGCGCACCGTTGCGAGGCCGAGATCCAGATCACCCCCGGTTTCCCGCCGACCATGAACGATGCCCGCGCGGTGGCGCTGGGCGAGGCCGTGGCCCTGAGCCTGGGCGGCGAGGAGCCGTGGCACACCCGCCCGGCCCCCACCATGGGCGCGGAGGACTTCTCCTACGTGCTGGAACAGGTTCCGGGCGCGATGTTCTTCCTCGGTGTGGCAGCCGAAGGCGTCGACTGGCAGGGCTGCGACGGCCTGCATTCGAGCCACATGGTGCTCGACGAAGCGGTGATGCCCAAGGGCAGCGCCTTCCTCGCCGGCTGCGCGCTGCGGTTCCTCGATAAGGGCTGGGCGTAGCTTTCCGCTTGGCGTGGCGCGCAACCATTGCTAGGCGCGCGCATCTGGCCCTTGCCGGTCATCGGCACCCGTAGCTCAGCTGGATAGAGCGCTGCCCTCCGAAGGCAGGTGTCAAGGCGCAGATTGAGAAAGAAAAGGAATTTTTTGCAGTAATTACCGTGAGTTATGTGAGGTCGGCTTAGAGCCTTCACACCGCAGAAATTCCCGCGTAAGCACTGCGTAAGCAGGAAGCACCCGTAGCTCAGCTGGATAGAGTGTCGCCCTCCGAAGGCGAAGGCCACAGGTTCGAATCCTGTCGGGTGCGCCAGCTGCCTCAAAATATTCCATGATTTCAAGCAATTCTCGTCGTAAAATGACGGGACTGTGGGAGGAGGTTTCCTCCCTGATCGAAGCCGCAACGCGTCTTCTCCTACCCACCTCAGCGGGGACACCCCGCAACGCCCCGGGACGCGGAGCGAGGCTGGTGACGCGCTCGGTCCCGTGCGCCGTGCCGGCGCACTCCTGCGGGCGCGGCGTTTGACGCAAGGGGCCCCGCACGCACTCTGAATCGGCAGTCATGGTCGCATGCGCAGACCTGGAAAGCCGACAGACCCCGACTTTCTGCCTGCAAGGGCCACTAGAGGAATTCCCTGCCTCCATCAGGGTGGGTTTCCTGATCGGGCAATCTCGCTCGCCGCTCGCGCGATTTTGAACACGGGTAGGTGAGAGTGAGAGGGTGGCGGGCTTCGCCGTGACGGGATGAGGGTTGGGAGAGAGGCTCCCGGCCGCCCGTCATGGAGGTTCTCCCATGAACATGCAGGTTCTCGATTCCCGCCGCGATGCAAGCGGCGGTTACAAGGTCGATGTCTCGCGCGGCTCCCACAATGGCCGCGTCTCTTCGGAATGGTTTTCGCGGCCCGACGATCAGCGCTATCTCTCGCTGGACGATCTGGCGCGCTCGGTGCGCGGCCGGTCAGAGCGCAGCCGCACCCGCGTCATTGAGAGCGCGCTGATCCATGTCGAGGCGAACCGGAGCGATCCCGAGCGACTGACGCTGATGCTGCCCGGTGCCGATGAGCCCGTCGCGCCAACCCACTGGAGCTTCGGTCAGCTCGCCAGCCAGGTCGGTGCCCCGGCTGCCTATCTGCGTCAGTTGCCTGCGCCACTGGCGGCGATCAATCTGCAATATGGTCTGACCTCTAACCGGACCGAACAGATCAAGACGCTCGAGACCGACGATCCCGTTGCCGGGCGGCGGGTGGAACTGCGCGCGGTGACCGGTCCCGACTATGGCCGGATCTACGACCATGAACTGGTTGAAGCGGTGCAGAAGATCGCGGGCAATGGCACAGGCGACACCCGCTGGAAGGTGCCCGGCGTGCTCGACTGGTCGACCGGCATCTACAACCCCAATGTCGATATCTCGAAGGACACCACCACGCTCTACGCTTCGGACCGGGATGTCTTCCTGTTCCTGGTCGACGATCTCAACCCGATCGAAGCCGGACGCCTGCCCGACGGTTCGCCCGATCTGTTTTTCCGGGGCTTCTATTGCTGGAACTCCGAGGTCGGGGCGAAGACCCTGGGCATGGCAAGCTTTTACCTGCGGGCGGTTTGCCAGAACCGGAACCTGTGGGGCGTGGAGGATTTCGAGGAAATCTCGATCCGCCACAGCAAATATGCCGCCAGCCGCTTCGCGCACGAAGCCGCACCGGCGCTCTACAATTTCGCGAACTCATCGCCCAAGCCATTCATCAACGGCATCAAGGCGGCGCGCGAGAGCATCGTTGCCCGCAGCGACGAGGATCGCAGCGATTTCCTGCGCGGACG
>JAGREI010000089.1 GCA_020446625.1 Erythrobacter sp. | reverse complement strand
TTCGAGTCCCTCCGCCCCTGCCATTTTTCTTGCGAAGGCGCCTCCGCGCCTTCGTCCTCGCTAGCCGCGCAGCAAAGCTGCGCCCGCTGCGGACGGGCATTCGCCCTTGCGGTTCGCTAGTCGCGAACCGGAACTGCACTTCATTTTCCAGGTCGCGCTTGCGGTCAGCTAGTCGCTGACCGTTGGGTGGTGACCGCGCCTGAACACGGTCACCGTCTCCCTCCTTCAATATTCCTCCGGTTCCTCGGGCGTTGCCGCGCGGTGATCGGGGCCGGCGGTCCTGTCGCCACGCGCCAGGGCGAAGACCACGCCCGACAGCAGCGCCAGGGCCAGCAGGTTGGGCAAGGCCATGGCGGCGTTGGAGATGTCGCCAAAGCGCCAGACCAGCTGCGATGGCAGTGTCGCCCCCAGGTAGATCACCAGGCACCACACCACACGCCAGACGATATGCAGCAGCTTCTCGCCCCGGCGAGTGGAGCCCGGCACCCGGTCATAGATGAAGGTGATCGCCCGTTCGCCGTAGTACGACCAGGTCAGCAGCGTGGTGAAGACGAACAGGATCAGCGCCACGCTGGCCACCAGCGTTCCCAGCGGCACCGTGCCGATCAGGGTGGGGAAGGCGGTGGCAAAGGCCGCCGAAGTGGTGACGAAGCCGCTGGCGGCGGTGGTGCCCAGGTCGGACTGCCACACGTGCTTCACCGCTTCGCCCTGGTAGCTGAAGTCGCCCTCCACCGTCAGGATCACCAGCGCGGTCATGGTGCAGATCACGATGGTGTCGATGAAGGTGCCGAGCATGGCCATGCGGCCCTGCGTCTCGGGATCGTCGGTCTGCGCCACGGCGTGGGCAATGGGGGTGGAGCCTTGCCCCGCCTCGTTGGAGAACAGCCCGCGCGCCACGCCCGCGCGGATGGCGAGGATGATCATTGCCCCGGCAAAGCCGCCGCTGGCGCTCTGCGCGTTGAAGGCGCCGCCGAAGATGCGGCCGAAGGTTTCGGGAATGTCCTGGATGTTCAGCACCAGCGCAGCCAGCGCCATGACGATGTAGGTCGCCGCCATGAACGGCACGATCTTGTCCGCCACGCTGCCGATCGACTTGATCCCGCCGATGATCACCACGAACACGGCGATCGCCACGATCAGCCCGCCCAGCCAGCGTTCGATGCCGAACAGTTCGTTGAGCCCGCTGGCAACCTCGTTGGCCTGGATCGAATTGCCGGTGACCAGTGCGGAGAACAGCGTGCCGAGGCAGAACACCACCGCCAGCCAGGTCCATTTCGGCCCCAGCCCCAGCATGATGTAGCTCATCGGGCCGCCGCGCTTCACCCCGTCACTGGTGGTTTCGCGGTAACGGATCGCCAGCGCGCCTTCGGCAAAGGCCAGCGCCATGCCGAACAGCGCGGTGATCCACATCCAGAACACCGCGCCCGGCCCGCCCAGCGCGATGGCCGTGGCCACGCCCGCCAGGTTGCCGGTGCCGACCTGCCCCGAAAGCGCGGTGGAAAGCGCCGCGAAGGGCGAGATCTCGCCGCTGCCCGAACCCTTGCGCCCCGCGAACAGTCCCTTGATCGCGCTGCCGAACTTCACGATGGGATAGAAGCGCAGGCCCACCATGAACCACAGGCCGATGCCCAGCAGCACGATGGCCAGCGGCGGGAATGGCAGCACCGATTCGCCGTTCCAGGTGCCGCCCCAGATGAAGTCAGAAACATTGGTAACCGGCGCCACCATGCGCTCGCCAAAAGACAGTTCGGTCGTTGCAGACATTGTTGTGCGTCACCCCTCGTGCGATCCCGAAAGGGGCAGGCTATCGGCCCGATCCCGCGCTGGCCACCCCCAATGTTACATTTGCAACGATTGGCGCGGCGCGGGTGGCAGGCTTCAGGGCAGGCTTCAGGGCAGGCTTCAGGGCAGGCTTCAGGCAAGTCTTGCCAAGCGTGGCGGCGCGACCTAAATAGCCCACCGTCTTCCGACACAAGGAATCATCGAAGCCCCTCCCGGACATCGTCCGGGGCGGCGCGGAGCCCTACCCGGAAGGCAGGAAAACAGTTCGACAGTACAGGCAAGCGACCACCATGGCCGAAGATACAGCAAGCGAAAGCAAGACCCCCGCCAAGACGCGCACCTCGCCCGCGGCATTCCTGCGCCAGGTGCAGGCGGAAACCAAGAAGGTGGTCTGGCCCAGCCGCGAAGAAACGGTGCGCACCGCGATCTTCGTGTTCATCCTGATGCTGATCCTGTCGCTGTTCTTCCTCGGCGTCGATACGCTGTTCGGCTGGGTCGTGCGCCAGCTGATGGGCCTGCTGTAAAGCCGCCCCAAGAGACTAAGCCCACCCCAAGGTTTCAGGACAAGAAAAGAGAATCCCATGGCTGCCCGCTGGTATATCATCCACGCCTATTCCGGTTTCGAGAACAAGGTGCGTGACGCGATCCTTTCCGAGGCCGAGCGCCTGGGCCTTTCCGAAGGCGTGGCAGAGGTGGAAGTCCCCACCGAAACCGTGACCGAGATCAAGCGCGGCAAGAAGGTGCAGGTCGAACGCAAGTTCATGCCCGGCTACGTCCTGGCCAAGCTCGATCTCAATGATGATGTCTATCACCTCGTCAAGAACACCCCCAAGGTCACTGGCTTTCTGGGATCGAGCGGCAAGCCGCAGCCGATTTCGGAGAAAGAGGCCGCCCGCTATTTCGGTGCGCGCGAGGAAGCCGCCTCCCAGCCCAAGCGCGAAATCAGCGTCGATTACGAGATCGGGGATTCAGGTCAAGGTGCTGGACGGCCCCTTCGCCAGCTTCAACGGCGTGGTCGAGGAACTGGATTTCGACAAGAACAAGGTCAAGGTCAGCGTGTCGATCTTCGGTCGCGCCACCCCGGTGGAACTCGATTTCGAACAGGTCGAGCTGGTCAAGTAAGTATCAGGCGGGCAGCGGCCCGCCGCGCTACTTCCGTTTCTGCTATTTCCGTTTTTTCGGCCGCATCGCCGCCAGTTCGGCGTCGATCGCGCTGTCGCGTTCCATCGCGGCGAACTGCGCGGCGACTTGCGCCGGGTCGGGCGTGTCGTCTGTCTCCGCGCGGCCGGCGGCGAAGCCGGTTCGCAGTTCCATGTCGTCGATCCGGCTGCGCTGGCGCGCGGCGCTGCTGGGGCGCGGCGCCGGGGCAGCCTTGGCGGCAGGCGCGGGCAGGGCATCGAGCTGCGCCTGCGTTTCGGTGCGGCGGCGTTCGAGTTCGGCCATGGTCGCGGTGATTTCATCCACCTCGGCGCGCGCGGCGGCGGCGTCCGCTTCCAGCTGCGCGGCTTCGGCACGTTCGCTTTCGCGCGCCAGCAAAGCGGCGCGGGCCAGGTCCTCGCGGCCCTTGTCCATCGCCAGCCTGGCCTTGCCGGTCCACTCCTCGGCCTCGGCAGCCTTGCGGGTGGCAGCAGCAGCAGCGGCTTCGGCCCGCTGGCCCGCGCGGCTTTTCTCGTAAGTCAGCTTGACCAGCCCGTCCTCGATCTCGGCGCGCAGCAGGCCCAGCATCTTGCGGGGGTCGGTGGCCTTGTCGATCAGCGCCTCGACATTGCTGGAGAGCAGCTCCCCGATTCGCTTGAACTGTCCCAGCATCGCATGGTCCCCTTGCCGCGCGGCCTGCCTCTTGGCCGCGCCTTGCCGCACTTTCTCCGGCAAAGCTGAAGAAATTACAAGCGGCTGGCTGGCCTGCCTCGCCGGATCAGCCGCTCACCCCGGCGTAGGCGAGGCTCATCGAAATCGTGTCGACCGCGGCATGGGCCAGCACCACCGCCCACAGGTTGCCGCGCTGGATCACCCGCACCCAGCCCAGCAACAGGCCCACCGCGCCGGTGACCAGGATGCCGCCAAGGCCCTGGTACCCGTGCAGCGTGCCGAACAGCAGCGCCTGCACCAGCAGTACCAGCCACATGCGCCCGCGCAGGCCCGCGAGCCGCTCCAGCCGGTCCATCAGGAAGCCGCGGAACAGCAGTTCCTCGCCCAGCCCGGCGGCGAGCCAGGCCACGCCCACCACCCACAGCACGAACATGGCGGGGCTTTCGGTGACGAAATCGAGTACGAAGCTGGGATCGGGCGAAGGCAGGCCCATCGCCTGCACCAGCGCCCCGCCGCCAGTGAAGATCGCCAGCACGCCGCCGGTGGTCAGCGCCGCCCAGGCCAGCGTGCTGCTCCAGCTAGCGGGAGCGGCCAGCTGGAAGACCGCGCCCACGCGCCGCTCGCTGCGCAGCCACAGCCAGCAGGTACCCAGCGCCATGGCCATGCCCAGGATCGCCGTGGCGGCCACCACCGGGCTGGTCAGTTCGGGTTCGCCCGCATTGTCCAGCACCGCGCGCACCACGGCGGGCAGCACCGGCAGCGTGCTGCCGATCACATAGACCAGGGCGACGGTGGCAGCCTGGAGGATGAACCATGGCCAGCCAAGTGACTGGTTCGCGACTGGGGCAGGCGAGGGTTGTGCGGTTGCGGGAAGTTCTGCCGGATCGTTCATTGCCTGTCCTTGCTGGTCCCCTGCGGTTCTTGCGGCACGCTGGTTGACTGCGCAAGCGGGCGGGCGGGGTTTCCTACAGCGACGCGGCGGGTGAAGGCGGGGGCATGGTCAAGATCCACGCCAGCCGCCTGCTTTCCGACGATTTGCGAAAGGTCACACCCTCCGCTCGCAAACGGGGGGTCAAGGCACTGATAAATCGCCGATTAGCGGCAATCCGGAATTTCGTAAAACCCCCTGTCACTGTCACACCTGGGCGGCCCTGCACTGCAAAGGGCAGGCTTGCTTTTTCGCGCAGAATCGCTATGCGCGCGCCTTCCCTTCGGGGAACCCGTGCGGGAGGTGGCCCCTGGCTGCCGTCAGACCGCTTAACATGAGGGTGCGCTCCGGCGCGCCTGATAGTGCGAAAGGAGGCCGTAGTGGCCAAGAAGATCACAGGTTACATCAACCTGCAAGTGCCTGCCGGCGCTGCCAACCCCAGCCCGCCGATCGGCCCGGCTCTGGGTCAGCGCGGCGTGAACATCATGGAATTCTGCAAGGCGTTCAACGCCGCGACCGACAGCCTGGAAAAGGGCATGCCGATCCCGACGAAGATCACCGTCTATGCCGACCGGAGCTTCTCGTTCATCACCAAGACCCCGCCCGCCAGCTTCCTGCTGAAGAAGGCGGCGAAGCTGAAGTCGGGTTCGAAGGAACCGGGCAAGGTGAAGGCCGGGACCATCACCCAGAGCCAGGTGCGCGAGATCGCCGAAACCAAGATGGCGGACCTCAACGCGAACGATATCGACCAGGCCATGAAGATCATCGAAGGCTCCGCGCGTTCGATGGGCCTCGAAGTGGTGGAGGGCTGAACCGATGGCCAAGCTGACCAAGAAGCAACAGGTCGTTGCCAAGCTCGACCGTGAGAAGCTGTACACCTTTGAAGACGCGCTGGCCGTGCTGCGCGAACACAAGGGCAAGTTCGACGAGACCGTCGAAGTCGCCATGAACCTGGGCGTCGATCCGCGTCACGCAGACCAGATGGTGCGCGGCATGGTGTCGCTGCCTTCGGGTACCGGCAAGACCGCGCGCGTCGCCGTCTTCGCCCGTGGCGACAACGCCGAAAAGGCGCTGGCCGCTGGTGCCGACAAGGTGGGTGCCGAAGACCTGATGGAAGACATGCAGAACGGCAACCTCGACTATGACCGCGTGATCGCCACGCCGGACATGATGGGCGTTGTCGGTCGCCTCGGCAAGGTGCTGGGCCCCAAGGGCCTGATGCCGAANNCGAACCCGAAGCTGGGCACTGTCACCCCCAACGTGGCGCAGGCCGTGAAGGACGCCAAGGGCGGCCAGGTCGAATTCCGCGTGGAAAAGCAGGGCATCATCCACTCGGGCATCGGCAAGCTGAGCTTCGACGATGCGGCGCTGAAGGCGAACTTCAAGGCGCTGACCGAGGCGGTGGTGAAGGCCAAGCCGACCGGCGCCAAGGGCAAGTACGTGCGCAAGGTGTCTGTCACCAGCAGCATGGGTCCGGGCCTGAAGGTTGACCTGGCCGAGGTCGAGGGCGCCTGATCGCGCTCAGGTAGTGAGGCGGTTGCGCGTCAGCGAAATCGCTTTCCTACAGCCATACCGAACATGAAGGGCCGGGGGTGCGAACCTCCGGCCCATTTGCGTGTCAGCGCGCGCGCCCGCCGCAAGCCTCGACATTGCCCTCGCCCAGCCCGGTGGAGGTGCAGATCGTCGCCTGCCCGCCACAAGCCGCGTCGTTGCCGGGGCCAAGGCCGGTGGTGGTGCAGATCGTCGCGAGGCCGCCACAGGCTGCATCGTTGCCCGGACCAAGCCCGGTGGTGGTGCAGATGGTGGCAAGGCCCCCGCAAGCCGCGTCGTTGCCGGGGCCGAGGCCGGTTGTGGTGCAGATGGTCGCCCGCCCGCCGCAGGCAGCGGCATTGCCTGGCCCAAGTCCGGTGGTGGTACAGATGGTCGCTTGCGCGCCGCAGGCGGCGTCGTTGCCCGGTCCCAGCCCGGTCGTGTCGCAGGTGTTCGCCATCGGCCGTGCGGTCCGCCGCGGGCGGGGCGGGGGCGTATAGGCTGGCTGGCCTGACTGGCTGCGGCTGTCGGGCTGCGCCTGCAAGGCTTCGATCACCCGCTGCGCCAGTTCGGCTTGCGCCTGCTGCTGGCGCCAGTCCGCACTGTACTGGTCGCGCAGGTTGAAGGTGTGCGGCTGGCCGCTGCGCGCCGCGCGTTCCGCCAGCTGGGCGGCAAGTTCCAGGTTGCCGCTGTCGTGCTCGATCGTGGCCACCTGTTCCAGCGCGGAAACCAGGCCATTGTCCGCCGCCAGCCCCAGCAGCTGCCGCAGGCTCTGTCCCGATGCGCTGGTGGAACGGTTCTGCAATTGCAGCCCGGATGCGAGGATGAGCAGCGCTTCGGGAGCGCCGCTGGCGGCGGCCTGTTCGAGCTGTTCGAAGCCGCCCGCCTCGTCATCGGCAAGCAGGTGCCAGAAGCCGATCCGCGCGCGGACGGCGGGGATTGCCCGCGCGGGCGAAGCCGCGAGGCGATCCGCAACCGCCAGCAGCTCCGCGCCATCCTGCGCCGCCAGCGCCTCTGCATCGGCCAGGTCGATCGCGGCTGTCAGCCCGCCATCTGGTGCAGCCGCGCGCGCCAGCGCCAGCGCGCTTTCGCCGGTGCGCGGGGTCAGCAATTGCTCGCTCCAGGCCAAGGCCAGGTAATGCGCCGCGTGCGGGTTGCCCTGGGCAAGCGCCTCGCGCAGCGCCGCCTCGCCGTCGGGGA